>JBGTHU010000715.1:0-7072 GCA_041745975.1 Mariniblastus sp. | reverse complement strand
AGCGCGTTACAGACACATCCACAATTTCACTGCGAGCCGTCGTCATTTCGAATCTCCCTGTGCATTTTGAGTTGTTGGGTTTGCTAAGGTTGCAAATTTAGCAGATTTCCAACCCGGTGTCAATACATATTTGCCTGTCCTGTAAATGTACTGTGACCAACGCGTTCGAGGGATGGACCAAGGACGATGATCGGTTCGAGTGAGGGAAATGTGCATCGATTTTGCTATCTCCAATCATAATTGTTCCCGCGTTGATCAACGAGTACAATAAAGCTTCGTAATTTAAAGTGTATTTTCAAAATCCGACTCGATTCAGGCTCGGTTTGAAAAGAGGCCTGACCCTCTAAGTAGGGCTTGCCCCTTTTCAAACAGCGTCCAATCTCTGAGCTCCATGTTCGATTTCCCATGTTCGATTCGTTACGATTCATAAAAAAAACACGGTTTCTGCCCCCGTCGAGCAGGCCATCGTTGATGCGGACCCCATCATTAGCTCCTATTTTTGATACTACCGCAAGGTATCCAGCTTGGTTGCAAGAGACGGGAATGGCGATCTTTTGGCTGGCGATTCTAACGATTGCTTCCACCCCCTCATTTTTGCTTGCCCAAGATCAAGCGCCGCAAGTCACGGCGACGACGGTTGACGGTCGAGAGTTTGCGTTTCGCTTGCAGGGGATCGGATCAGATCAAAAACTGTCCAGTCCGGATTTGTCCGCTGAATTGCTACCTGACGGTTTAAGTCTGTCAGAGATCATGCAAATCAACTTTGTTATGGACAATCAAGATGCGATTAACGATCAGGTTGGTAAAGTTCGTATGCGTTTAATCAACGGCAGTCGATTTGCGATTGACGCTCCCACTCTGCGAGCTGAAACAGTTACTTTCACTTCGGTCTTCCAATGTCCGCCACTGCCAATGGAGATAGTGCGATCACTGATTTGGAGTGATAGTGAATTGGTTCAACAGCAATTAGATGATCCTTCAAGTTCTGAAGATACGGTGATTGTTCAAACCGACGCTGGTGATCGGATGGTGACGGGATTGATAAAAAAGATAGATCCCCAACAATTAGAATTTGAATACCAAGGCCAGGTTCGTAAAATCAACATCGAACGAATTCGGGCTTTAGTGTTGGCCGATCTGGGGTTGGGAGGGGAACAGCATTCGGGACTGTCGGTAACACTGATCGATGGCTCGCTGTTAAAGGGAGAGTTTTCGACTTTGACTTCCGAAAAGTTGGCCTTGCAGTTGGCCGCAGGGGTAACGCTGGACATTGCACTTGCGAAAATCAGAACCGTAGAAATCACCTCAGACCGTTTGCGGTACCTATCTGATTTGGATCCTGTCGGCGTAGAACAACGGACATTGTTCACACTGCAACGGGATTGGCAAAGGGATCGCAGTGTCCAGCAAAATACATTAGCCATTCGCGATCATCAGACGGGACAAATTTTTGAATTTAGAAAGGGTTTGGGCACTCAGGCCTACACGCGAGTGGACTTTGCCAATGCCGAAAACTATCAAACTTTTTTGGCCACGGTTGGGATAGCCGCAGAGACGCAGGGGCGTGGTGATTGCCAAATGCAAGTCTTGGGGGACGGGGTTGAGTTGTGGTCGGCCCGAGTTAAGGGGACCGATGCGCCTCGCGATATCGAGGTAGACATCCGCGGCGTCAACCAAATTTCGCTGGTCGTCGACTTTGGTGAATCGCTCGACTTGAGCGATCACGCCAATTGGTGCAATGCTCGTTTGGTCAAGTAAACATTAGTAGGGTTTTGAAATGAAAATTCGCTCGCGATTCAATCCGTGGCTGAAATTTACTTGGCTGGCCTTGTCAATCAGTACTCTCCCTTTCGCTGATGACTGCTATGCCGCGCTGGCTCAGGTCGAACCGACAACCGTCGTGAAGCAGGATCAACCGAATCGAGGACTTGATTTCGACGAGCGACAGTGGCAAAAAATTATTGCCTTGGAGAACCAGCGAATCGCAACTATCGATTCGGTAGTGGGGAGTGTCGTGGCGATTTACGGAGAAAGCCGCGAAGGGGGTGGCTCGGGGGTAATTATTGATCCCTCGGGGATCGCTCTGACGAACCACCACGTGATCATGGGAGCGGGTGTCAGCGGGTGGGGCGGTCTGGCAGACGGTAACTTGTATCGATGGAGTTTGATCGGCACCGACCCCCGGCGGCGATGTCTCGATTATTCAACTGGAAGGACGCGATGCATTTCCGTTTTCCCCATTGGGGAATTCCGATCTAGTACGACCGGGCGATTGGGCATTGGCGATGGGGAATCCGTTTGTTCTGACGGAAGATCAATATCCGACGGTGACGCTGGGGATCGTCAGTGGGGTGCAACGCTATCAGCCGGGGGAAGCGGGGACGTTGTTGGTATATGGAAATTGCATTCAGGTTGACAGTTCGATCAACCCGGGAAATTCCGGGGGCCCGCTGTTTAATATGCGGGGCGAGGTGATCGGCATCAATGGTCGGGGAAGTTTCTCTTTCCGTGACCGAGGTAAGGTCAATGTGGGATTGGGCTATGCCATATCAGCCAATCAGATCAAGAACTTCATCCCCGCGCTGTTGGCCACCCAATTGATCCAGCACGGCACTTTGGATGCCAGTTTTTCTGATCGAGGGGGTAAGGTCGTTTGCTCCACGATCAATCGAGAGGCTCCCGTCGCCGCCGCCGGGCTGGATTTAGGTGATGAATTGCTCGAGTTTGAAGGACATCTGATCAAAAACGCCAATCAATTTACGAATTTAATTTGTACCCTTCCGGTGGGATGGCCTGCAGAGTTAAAATTGCGCCGCTCCGACGGAACGGAGTATCAAATCAACACTCGGTTGTTGGGATTGCCTTATCCTCAGCCCCCTCCGGCAAGGAACAACCGCCCTAGGCCAACGCCCGATCAACCGGAATCGGAACAGCAAATCCAGGAGCAAGCGATGCGGAAATTATTGTCCGCCGCTCCCAATACCATCCGGCATTCCGATGTCAACCGATGTTACGCGGAGTTGATTTTGTCTGAGAGCCCGACCTGCAACCCCCCCGAGGAGAAGTTGTTCGATTTGGCGATCTTGTCAATGCACGATCAAGTGTTGCAGGGCAATGTCGTCGTCGGGCAGCAAACCATTTTGCTGGCCACCGATGGCAGGTTTCGTGTTCACTGGCGAGCCGAACAGGAAACGGCCCACTACTGGTTCGACGGCGACCAGGCATACTACAGCCCGGATCAAAACCAATGGCGACCATTGACATTGACCGAAATGAAGTTGGCACCTCCCGTGGTACAAGGGGTCATGCTCAGCCAACCCTTTCGTGCATCTTTCTTGCGTGCATCCCACTTGCAATCTGTTTCCTCTCTCATTTGGGGAGACCCAGCGATCGATGCAGGCGATAAATCTCAGGCTCAAGCCGCGTTTCGAATTGTCTTTACTGACGAAGATCATGATCCCTTCTATGTCTGGTTCAGTTTAGGAAAATGGAATGGCCAACCCGAATTTCGTTTGTTGAAAACAGCCGCCAACCCTGACTCCAGCGACGACAGCGCGATCCTATATTCCGAGTGGCAATCTATTGAAATTCCCTCGCAAGGCGAATCCACAATCTCGATCGAATTACCACTGGTGCGAACCTGGGTGCAAGGGTTGGCCGAAGCACCTCGATTGACCGTAGTCAATCAAAATTGTCGATGGCTGGAGAAAGACCAGCATTCTCATTTCGTACCGCAAAATATCGACTCGAAAAAACGATTGGAACGTGACCAATGACACAGGGGCTGACAAATCGTTGTAGGGGATTATTGGCATTTGGTTTGGTGCTGATGGGGCTATTGCCGTCTGGCAACCCAAACTGCCTGGCTCAATCCTCACCACGAAACGCATTCGAGGGAGCGATTGCCGAGGCTCAACAAAAAATGGTCAAAGTCTTTGGGGCCAAAATCGGCAACGTGGAAGGCTATGCCACGGGAATTTTGGTTTCCGCCGAAGGACATGTGTTGACAATGCATGGTGTCTTTTTGGATGCTACCAATATTCGAATTATCTTGGCTGACGGTTCAGAGCATCGAGCCTCCGTGTTGCGGCGAGATCGGGAACGACAATTGGCCTTGCTGAAAATCAATCATGCCACGCCAAGTTTTTTCGATTTGGCCGAAGAGACGGTCGGGCAACCTGGCGATTGGGTGGTGGCACTGACCAACGCGTTTCGCGTTGCCGACAAAGACGAACCGATGTCAGTAACACTGGGTGTCATCTCCCTCAGAACTTCGATCGAAGCCCGTTTGAACCGGCGAGATCTGGCTTATCGAGGCGATATGGTATTGATCGATTGCATTACCAGCAACCCGGGTGCGGCCGGCGGGGCGGTTGTGTTACCCGATGGCCGATTGGTGGGGATGGTAGGCCGAGTCATTGATAGCTCGGAGACGAACACCCGACTGAATTACGCCGTGCCCAGCGATCTGCTGCTCAAGTTCCTCGACGATCGACTCGATACCGAAGCCCTCATTGAAAAAAATGAAACCGTCCCCGGTGAGTTGGGTATCGTAATTTTCAAATTGGGGGGACGCAATAATCCGGCTTATATCGAAAGAGTTCAACGAAATTCCCCCGCCGCCAAAGCCGGACTTCAACCCGATGACTTGGTCCTTTCAATCAATGGTCAAAACATTGGGAATTTAAAACAGTATGAAGACGCCTTAGAACAAGTGGTCGCCAATGAGATCACGGTGATCGTGATCAAACGAGGAGATCGAACTATCCGAGCGGCAATCACAGCGGAGCCCAAATAATGAAGTCGAGTTTCTTAGCACCCCATTTTTTTTTGGCACTCGTCGCCGGTTGCCAGGCCTTGGTCTGTGCCACCCTTGCAATTTTCGCCAATCCGTTGTTAGCTTGGCAAGTGAGCGAACCCGGTCAAACGAACTCTCGGCAAGTCGAGGGGAATGCCATCGACCCATTGCAGACGTTGCAGCTGACCTCTCAGGCATTTCGTTTGGCGGTCGATCGCATCAAGCCCAGCATGGTAACGATCGAATCGTTTGGCGGGGTGCGAACCCAGCAAGGCCAAATCGGAGGAATCCGTAATCAAGGTGAAGGCCCCACAACCGGTGTGCTGATTTCTGCCGATGGGTATATCCTGACCAGTAGTTTCAACTTCATTCAAAGTCAGCCGGTAATCACTGTGATCACCAGCGATGGTCAGCGGCATATTGCCCGTTTAATCGGTCGTGATGATACGCGAAAAATTTGCTTGGTGAAAATCGATCCGGTTAATGATATTCCCCTTCCTGAGATCGTGCCCGAATCGGAAATCAGAGTCGGACAGTGGGCGATTTCGGCAGGGATCGGATACGGGGATGCCGAACCAGCGATATCAACAGGGATCATCAGCGCCAAGAATCGGATTGGAGGGAAAGCGGTACAGACCGATGCCAACATCAGTCCGGCCAACTATGGTGGCCCCCTGTTAGACATTCGCGGCCGTTTGGTGGGAATCTGCGTCCCCCTGAACCCACAATCGCAAGCCGTCGGTGCTGGGGTCGAATGGTACGATTCAGGAATCGGATTCGCCATTCCGCTTGACGGCAATCAGGAATTGATTGAACGACTTAAGCAGGGACAGCGTATTCGGCCAGCATTTTTGGGTGTCCAAGTAACCGCCAGCGTCGAAGCCAATGAAGCCAACGGAGTTCTCATTGTGGAAGTCGTACCCAACAGTCCCGCCGCTCAAGCGGGTTTGCAAGTCAACGACATCATCACCCAACTGGACGGCCAACCAATCGTCGACCTGATGAATCTGAAACAAGCGATAAATCGTCTGGAGTCGGGACGCCAAATTGAGTTGCGAGTAATCAAAGCCTCCACCGTCCAGCCAGCCGATCGAACCCAGCAAGAAAGCCAACAGGAGTCGGCGGAGCAACAAGAGTCAGCACAATCCGCGTCGCTGCCTGCGGTTCAACGCCGCGACGCAATCAGAACGGTCACCGTCCAAGTCGAACTGGCCCAACCGCCTCCTGCGCAGGGCGAGATCGATCCGCTGGAACCACCTAAAATTCGATAGTCGAACCAGTCCCGCGGGTAACTTCCGTCCGCATTCTTGAAAGAAAGTACCAACTTGTAAGGATGAAGCGATTGGGTCGTAGGCCAAAGGGTAGTGTCTGAACTTCTTGCCATCCCAAAACGTGCCATCCATCTATCGTTTCTGGATGCATGGAAACCTCTCCATTGGGTTCGGATTTACGGTTATTGAGGTCATTAACCAACTTCATACTCCGATTTCGATTCCTGTACGCAGTCGTCAGTGAATTCAATCCCATCGTAGACATCTCGCATCGCCAGCAAACAACCGAGGAAAGGCACGTTAATCATCAACGACTGTCCGCGAGGGGTTGCCGGATTTTGCCACGATTGGAAGCCGAACGGCGCGAGCCGTCGGGTGTGTGACGGGATATTCCGACCCAAAATAGTATCATCGTCTGGGGTGGTTCAAATTCCCCCGTAGTTCCAAAAAATAGTGAGGAACATCCGCGAGGGGTAATTGCACCCGATGGCTTGCCTGGCTCGGCTTCCAGTTAAAGTAAAAAGGACATGCAATAAAGCCATAAATTTCCTGTGGGACGATCCGGCCATCGGAGATCGGCCCGCCATCGACATAAGCCACCAAGTAACCCAACACCCGCCGGGGTGTGCATTGGCTTCCCGAAATTTTTGGCCGGGCTTTCTCGTTACCAAACTTTTGCTCCCGTTGGCGAGCCAGCGGGGGTAAGTATTAAAAATTGATGAATAAAATCCCTCGATCAAGCTGTTCTTTTACCAAGTTCATCGGTGAAAGTTGATAAACTACAAAGGTGGTTTTCTGGTGCTGATTTTCGGGATAGACTTGGGTCAACGCTGTCCCCTCCAAACGTTGGGCCTGCCACTGGGGAACGACCAGATAATCCGCCTCATAATCGGCGGCAATTTCCAATATTTGCTGATCCGAAAAGCTCAACAAACCCAATTCATAGCGTTGTTGAGGGAGAATCAAGCGATCGACTCGCGATTTCCATTCGACCATTGCTACG
>JBGTHU010000714.1:0-7475 GCA_041745975.1 Mariniblastus sp. | reverse complement strand
GTGGCGGTGATCGTCAATGACATGAGCGAAGTTAATATCGATTCCCAGTTAATCGCTGGTGGAGATGCCGCACTCAGCCGCACTGAAGAGAAATTGGTGGAAATGACGAATGGCTGTATCTGCTGCACGCTTCGCGCAGATGATGGAGTCGACTTAGTTGGCTCCGATTTCGTTTTACACCTCGTACCGGTTGATGCAGTCACACCCACCGGTCTGCGTGCCATTCAGTTCGATTCAAATCATTCCTTCGATCAGGCGATCAACATCAAATTTCTCACTCGTTTAACCGTTCGACGCGGCAGATCAAGCCCCTGCTGGCTCGACCTGTCGCCAAGGTAAGGGTTTGTTCAAAAATAACGTTTACAACTCTATCTTTGATAAGTTAGATTAATTTTTCTGGGCTTGAATTTGCATTAAAATGACGCTTCTCGCTGAACGCCACTCACTTTGCGAATCCCTTAAAATTGCTGGCGTTCAGGGAAAAACATCCTAAAAAACAAGTCTAATTGCGACCGCAACATGTAAAAGTTATTTTTGGACAAACCCTAAATTTTGTATAATCAACTTGCGGTCGGTAAAGAGGTTTTAGAGGCATGATGAAACTGTAACTCAAAAAGGTATGGTCTTTAATATGAATAGATTTTTGGCTCAACAACAATTCATCTGGATCAAGATGTTGTTGATCTCGGTTCTAGGGTGGTATTTGTCATCCACAGAATTCCCGATTGCAACTGCTCAGGAGTTGATCGCGTCTGAAAAACAGGCAGAAACCATTCGACAGGAATTGCAAATCGAGCGACAATTGTCGGCAGTCACCTCGACGGAGTGTTTTCCTTTTGAAGAGCTAAGTCAAGCGGATCACGAATTCGCCGAAAAGTTGCTATTGATTGCTCTGGATAGCGAAGCACTCTACACGATCATCGGCGGTATTAAACCGGTTTCCGAAGGTTTCTTTAGCACTCGGTTTCGCGTCGATCCGCCGGAACTGGATGAACTGGCTCAGTTAAGCCGTGTGCTGCGGTCGTGGCAGTGTGGGGATCAGCTGGCAGCCGGTGTGCTGGTCTTCGAAAATCTGCACGAAGGGGAACGTTTTGCCGCCACCTGGGTCGGGTCCCAATCTGCATTGGCTCGACAACTGGAATCTCATCAGCATTTTTTTGGCCGACTGGGCTTGATGCCCGATAGCGATCCGAAGGAAGTGCTGCTGAGCGTCGAGCGGGCTCGCGATCCAGGAGAACGATGGCGGGGGTTCGGGTTGTTGTTCGGCTACCCCGAATTCGCGGTCGATTTTTTCGCTCGAGCTGGTTTGCATCAACGAGAAACGGGGCGATTTGTGGAACGCGACTTTCGCCAGTATCCGACTTTTCAACGAGAGACCGGGGGGTTCGTCTATGCCGTTCCTCAGCTTACATCCGATCTGCCGGAAGAGTTGGAATTGCGATCGCGGGTGCTGGCCATTCAAGGTTACTATCGCACCCTGCGGCCTCAGTTTGTTACGGACGAGCAAAATCAGCCGCTGGAACTGCTTCGACACTGGTTTGACGACGGCGACGGTTGGTGCCACCCCCATCACGCGGTGCAAAAAGTCTTGCTCGCCCCCGGTTTGCATCTGGGAATCTGGACTGCCGACTTCAAAGGGGAAGATGATTCCTTGGGGGCAAAGGTCCGATCGGTCATTAAAGGCTCGGCAGCGGATGAGGCGGGACTACAGGTTAACGACGTAATCCGATCCGTCAACGACAACACCATCCAAAACGCTCAAGATTATTGGGAACAAGTCGCTGCGATTGCCTCTGGCCAAACCATTGCTTTTGCCATCGAACGTCCCGTCGGTGACAATCCCACGAATCACATCACGATATCGCTAGAAATCCCAAAGCCATTGTCATTGTCAGAGTTTTTACAGGAGTCACGCGATGCAATACTGGACCGTTGAAGAAATCAATCACTAATCGCTGATGCCAAAAATACTGATTCCATCGTTGTTTATGTTGCCAATAGATTTTAGCCTCTAGAATTAGAATCGAGAACACTAATTTAACCAATTCTTCGCTTCGAACAGTTAGCCTCACAGCAACTGTCATTACCTGTGCCTCCTTCGACCATCTGGTTAAAATCGTCACTCTAGAAGAGCTTTTTCTAACCGACACAGAAATTTATCATGTATGGCAAATATTGACAATTAACGGGCGGTTGGATACGATGCTCTGTTAGGGGCTTTTAAGTGAACGCCTCGATTGAATAGTATTTGTAATCCGATTTGTAATCCCAATAGATAGCGAGGTTGGCATGTCATCGTCACTTAATTTGTCCCTTACTGATGAATTGCGTAATTTTGTAAACCAGCAGTCGGGAGACGGGACCCTTTACGCAACACCAAGTGAGTTTGTTCGAGATGTGCTGCGACAGAAAAAACTACAAATTGAAGCTCAGCAACTGCGGGAGGGGATTCTGGAAGGCTTACAGGATGTGATCGATGGGCGGCTAACCCATTTTAACGCTTCGATCTCTGAAGTTCTAAAAAAGGCTCGGGAATGACAGCCAAGAAAAAGGGGGAAGGAAAGTTTTCGCTGTATTTATCGGATCGCGCAATCTCAGATCTGCTTGAAATCGAGTCTTATTCCATAACGAATTGGGGTAAAAGTGCGGCCAACCGATACATGCTCAAATTCGAAAAGGCGTTTCGGCAGCTTGAGGCAAATCCAGATATGGCTCGACCCGATCCCCAATTGGGGAACGAACTCCTGTTCTATCGGGTAGAAAAGCACTTGCTAGGATGTGTTGGCATCAAGAAAGGGATGGTGGTACTCACCGTTGCCAATGCAAGTAGAGACATCGAAAACCTTCTCCACGAATTGACACCATCTTTACGTTTTGAATTAGAAGTTCTTCTTACAAAGATTAGAAAGATTAGAAAGATAAGAAACGAGCCCGGTTAATAGTTTCTTTGTTGGAGTCCAAGCTATATCCTGCAGCGTATCGAGTGGGACAAACAGCAGGTTCGCGTGACGACGAGTGCGGGGGAAAAAGGGGGGCTCCGAGTTAGTTCACCGAATTCAGTTAGAGGTTTGTTTGCGGTAGTAGGACTCGATCAGCGGTCTAGATGGATTTAGTCTTAAAACTCTTTATAATGAATGCAAACTTCTTAGCGCTCATTGGCGTGGATTAGCGGTGAAACAATTTGTCGATCGCGAGGAGTCGAATATGCCTGAGCCTTACTCTGAGGAAGGATATGCTTTGATGGGTGCCGCCTTCGAAGTTCACAATGTTCTCGGCGGCGGATTGCTGGAGGAGATTTACCAGCAGAGTCTTGAGATCGAATTGGAGTTGCGCGACATTCCGTTCCGAAAAAAGAAAGAATTACTGGTTTATTATAAAACTCGTATTCTTAATAAACGATATATCCCAGATCTTTTCGTGCATGGAAGGATCGTTGTTGAGTTGAAAGCAGTTTCGGCAATTGCTCCCGATCACGAAGCCCAACTTATGAACTACATGCGGATTACGCGAAGTCCTATCGGCTACCTGATCAACTTCGGCCCAATCGGAAAGTTGCAGTACAAGCGGTTCTTACTCTCCGATTTCCTGTGAGGCTTGTGGAGGAAAACCGCTGATGAACACTAATAAACGCTAATGATTACAGAAGTGAGTCTCGATACGCGGTTTGGATTGCTGTCGTCGTAAAAGTTCTGCAAATGAGCGGTGATCTATTAGCGTTCATTAGCGTGGATTAGCGGTAAAACCGCTTTCGGCATGGAATCAACCCAACGGAGCGGTCTGTGACTGTATGAGTACCAACGGACCGACGGAGCGGTCCGAGACGATAGTGACCAGACTGGACTCGAGCGGGGAAATTGATTAACGTAATGAGATTGTATTGTTCGTTCCTGCCTTCGCTTTTTCCTGCCTGAATGCGATCGCCTGGATCGGTATTCTCGCTTGATTGACATGCTGCGCGGTTATTTCATGATGTTAGCTGCCTGCCCACGTTTGAAATTAATCTTTGTTGGTTTATCGACCATCTGCTTCCAAAGTACGTCGATCGTTTCTTCGCTACAGGCCCAGGACGAACAGGCGATGCGGGAGTGGGGCCAGCGATTCGAGGAGAAAATTTTGCCGCTGCTCAAGAGTCACTGCCTGGATTGTCATGGCAGCGATGATCCCAGCGGCGAGTTTGATCTCTCTCCTTTTACCGATGGACCAGCGGCAGTGGCCAAGCCAATCGTCTGGGATCAAGTCGGCAAGCGGATTCGTTTGAACGAGATGCCGCCCCCAGGCAGTCCTCAATTTAGTGATCCCGAGAAGTCACTTATTTATCGTTGGCTCGATTCTCGCCCCGAAGAGGATGACTGTAGCAAACTGGCGACTGACGAAACCCAGGCTTGGTACAAGGGATATGTCACGAGTCGCCGGCTGACTCGGACCGAGTATCTCAATTCGGTCCGAGATCTACTGGGTGTCACTGTCGATGCTCGCTTTGAGATTCCATCGGACGGGGCTGGTGGTGTCGGTTTTGACACGAACGGCTCCACGTTGTTTACTTCCCCTATTCACATTGAACAGTATCTTGCTGCAGCCAGCGATACTCTTAATCGAGTACTGTATGCTGGGGAAGGCGTTTTTCGTCAGTGGTCTGAAGACTTCAATCGGCAAGTTGAAGCCAGGGCGCAAGCGGGGCAATTACTGACGTCTTTCACCAGGCGCGCTTGGCGGCGGCCCGTCGATGAAGAAGAACTGGAGCGGTTGTTGACCTTATTTGAATTTGGCCGGCAGCGAGCGATGGAACAAGGGATGGATGAGCAGCATCAGTTTCTGTCGGGTTTGCATCAGGCTTTGTCAGGAGTGCTCATCTCCCCCAATTTTTTGTTCGTTGTTGAACGGGAATTGCCCGAGGGAGGCATCCAGAGACTCTCGCCTTTCGAATTGGCCACACGATTGGCTTTGTTTATTTGGTCCTCAGTACCCGATGATGCTTTGTTGGATGCGGCATCAGCAGGACAATTGGATTCGCGGGAGCAAATACTCTCGCAAGTGCATCGCATGCTGGATGATCCGCGAGCTCGCGCGCTGGGCGAGAACTTTGGTCTTCAATGGCTGGGCCTGGCCAATTTTGTGAGTCAGTCGCGGCCCGATCGCGAGTTGTATCCTGATTACTCCCCTGAGTTAGCTGAGGATCTCAGAGAAGAAGTGGTGCTGACCATAGCCAATATTTTTCGGGAAAATCGCTCCTTGATGGACCTGATCGATTCCGACCGAATTTGGCTCAACAGCCGCTTAGCAGAACATTATGGAATTCCCATCGATACAACAGATTGGCAACCGATCGAGATTGGGGATCAGCCTCGCGGAGGAGTCATTACCACCGGCGCGGTTTTGGTCCACACATCGTATCCCAGTCGCACCAGCCCAGTCCTGCGAGGCCGCTGGCTGTTGGAGGAGATCTTGGGCTCCAGGGTTCCGCCACCTCCACCCGATGTTCCTGCGCTGGACGAGGTGGTAACGCAACACGTGGCGTCGCTTCGTGAGCGATTGGAATTACATCGCAGCAATACCGAGTGCGCGGCCTGCCATGACCGGATGGATCCTTTGGGATTTGGACTAGAGAATTTTGATGCCATGGGGCGATGGAGAGATACCGATCAAGGAGTGCCAATCGATGCCACAGGCACCTTGCCGTCGGGTCAGACTTTTGTTGGTGCGGCGGAGTTGAAAAAAGTGCTCAGGGGTCGCGCCGAAGAGTTCCAACGTCATTTTGTAAGCAAGTTGTTGGGATTTGCCTTGGGAAGAGAACTGACTAAGTTCGATGATTGTATTATTGATGATAGCTTAACGGCACTGAAGGAAAATGAAATGCAGGCCCGCTCGGTGATCGAGGTCATCACCACCAGCTTTGCCTTTCAACATCGATACTTCAAGCCGAGCGAGTGAACGCAAATTTTATCATGAACCATGGGAGAAGAAGCATGACGATGAACCCCTTTACACGCCGCCACTTCTTGCGAGGTGCTCAAGCGATGCTGGCTCTTCCCTTTCTACCCTCGTTGGCAGCCAAAGGGTTTAGCCAGCTGGCGTCTCGGCCGCCACTGCGAAATGCGTTTGTCTACTTCCCGAATGGAGTCTGGGAAAAGGACTGGAACCCCTCAGGCGTTGGCAGCGACTATAAGTTGACTCCCTCCCTGGAACCGCTGGCACCCGTTCGCGACAAGGTCATGGTTTTGACTGGACTGGATAAACAGCACAGCCATGGAGGTGATGGTCACTACGCTAAAACAGCCAACTTCTTGACCGGCTTGCCGGTAGCCAAGACGACGGGCAAGGACATTAGTAGCGGTGGAATTTCTATCGACCAGCTGATTGCGCAGCACTTGGCAGGCCAAACCCCGCTCCCTTCACTTGAGTTGGGTACCGAGCCGGTTATCAGCGGCGTCGACAGCAATGTGGGCTACACGCGACTGTACGGCTCACACATCAGCTGGCAGACTCCACACCGCCCGGTAGCCAAGGAAATCAATCCGCGAGTGGTCTACGAGCGACTGTTTGGAAGGAAGGTCAGCGGTCAGGCCGAGCAAGCGGACTCCTATCGCAACCTGTTGGACTTTGTTCTGGAAGATGCGGCTCGCGTTAGGCGTTCCCTCGGTCGTGACGATCAGTTTAAGTTGGATGAATATCTCGATTCTGTTCGATCGGTCGAGCAGCAGATAGAGTTTGCGACCCGTCCGGCTCGAGGATGGGAGCCGGAGATCGAGCCGGAATTCATCGAGTCTCGACGTCCCGGTATCCCGGCAGATTTCCGAGAACATATCGAAGTTATGCTTGATTTGATCGTCCTGGCATTTCAGACCGATTCCACCCGCGTTTGCTCCATGATGTTTGCCAATGACGTCTCGGGGCGCAATTTTTCCTTTTTGGATGGTGTCAACAACAGCCATCACGAATTGTCCCACCATGAAAATCATGAGAACAAGATCCGACAGTATCAATTGATCAATCGCTGGCATGTCGAGATTTTCGTGCGATTCTTACAACGACTGGATGCGATCAAGGAGCAAGGCGGATCGCTGCTGGATCACTCGCTGATCCTCTTTGGCTCGAGCATGTCGGACGGAAACCGGCATGACCCAGACAATCTGCCCGTCCTGTTGGCCGGCCGGGGCTGTGGAACAGTGCAATCCGGTCGTCATCTATCTTGGCCAGGACATGCGCCATTGTGCAATCTGTATCTGGCGATGGCACGACGCAACGGAATCGATCTGGAACGTTTTGGAGATAGCGAAGAGGAATTACCGATCGGATAATCCGATCGGTGTAGCTTCGGAGATAGCGAAGCGGAAGTTTTGAAGTTGCGCTTTTCGATTGTGTGTGACTGCAAAGTGATGTAGACCCCCACGAATACATCTCGTGGGTGAATAAGTTTGAAAGCTAGAAAACGGAGCGATCCACCTCCTCCCCGGCACACGCCGCCGAAGGCGGCGTGT
>JBGTHU010000713.1:0-6108 GCA_041745975.1 Mariniblastus sp. | reverse complement strand
TGTACAACAAACTCGCAGCAGACAACAATCGAAAAGTGGGATAGCGGAGTAGAATTGGAAGTAGGATTGTGAAGCAGGATTGAACATTGCGTAAGTTAATTGGTAAATGTCCTAGGTAATGTCTTCGACCTCGATCAGGCTGCCATCAATTTTGCAATTACTTTTGGAATCGAAATTCCTTAACTTCACGAAAGGCCTCAAAATACAGCAAATTCCACTCAAAAAAAATCGGGTGAACCACCCGCCCAACACTTTACGACTGACGGTACATCTCACGGGTATCTGTCGCTTCACAAAATGGCCGGATTTTGCAGGGAGGTCCAGCCTTTTTCCGTGACATTTTTCCATTGCCGCTTATTGAGTAGTTGTTGTTTTGACAGATATCGATAACTGCAAATTCAAGGCGTTGCTAAAAATATAAGTTTGTTTTTGGAAACTCCTTGACTGCCAACAGCCTATTTTCTAAACTATTGAAATGATTTGATCGCGGTAGTGGCGGAATTGGCAGACGCGCTAGGTAGAGGGCCTAGTGGGGGCAACCCCGTGGAGCTTCAAGTCCTCTCAATCGCACTCTCGATAAAACATCGTAAAACACGGATGAATTCAGTTTTCTGATGACCTGCCGACGTTCGGTAGTGCAGCCCGTTTAATAGTCGCAAATTCGGTACATACCGAATTTGCTCAAAATGGGAGTTCAATTCATGCGTGGATCAGCTAAATCACCGCCGTCGTATCGCAAGCACAAACGATCCGGTCAAGCAATCGTTACCCTCTCGGGCAAGGACGTCTATTTGGGCCCTTATGGCACGAAAGCGAGTCGGATGGAGTATGACCGAGTTATCGTTGAGTGGCTGGCTAACGGTCGCTGCCTGCCCAAGACAAACCCAGCGACGAACACAGTTGCCGACTTGATAGCAGCGTATTGGAAGCGATCCAAGGACTATTACGTCAAGAACGGAGAACCGACCGACGAAGTCCGTTCTCTCAAAGTCGCGTTGCAGCACGTCAATCGGCTCTATGGAAAACAACTTGCTGAGGACTTCGGTCCGCTGGCATTGGAAGCCGTTCGCGAGGCTATGGTGGCTCAGGGAAATTCCCGCGGCTACATCAATAACCAAGTCGCCAGAATTCGGCGAATGTTCCGTTGGTGTGTCGCCAAGCAATTGGTATCACCGACCGTCTATCAAGGACTTCAAGCGCTCGAAGGTCTCAAGCGGGGCAAATGCAAGGCCCGCGAAACCGATCCGATATTGCCGATCGACGACGCCATTGTGGAAGCCACCCTTCCACATTGCCGACCAGAAGTCGCCGATATGATCCGGTTTCAGCGATTGACCGGCTGTCGGCCCGGCGAAGTCCGCACAATCCGCCCTTGTGAGATCAACCGCACCAAAGACGTTTGGCGATATTTCCCAGGTTCACACAAAATGGAACACAAAGGACGCTCCCGCGTTATCTTGATTGGCCCCAAGGCCCAAGCCGTTCTCAAGCCGTACTTGCTACGCGACGTAACGTCGTATTGTTTCGAGCGGCCCAAGGGAGGCATGTACAAGCGTTGGAATTACAACCATGCAATCAACAACGCTTGCGACAAGGCATTTCCCGCTCCAACTGGCATGGCAGGTGACAAACTCAAGGAATGGAAATTGGCACACCGTTGGGCACCGAACCGGCTACGACATTCGGCTGCAACTGCTGTTCGCCAAGAGTTTGGTCTGGAGGCTGCTCAGGCCGTTCTCGGACACGCGAGCGCCGACGTGACGCAAGTTTACGCCGAACGCGACATGGAAAAGGCTGCCGCTGTCATGGCCAAGGTTGGATAGTGGAAAAAAACGTTACAATCAATGGATCGAACGACCGGCGCGGGTAGCTCCCGCACAGCCGACGGATTGAGTAGATCTCCCGTTTTCTATTGCGTCCGTCGGCACAGGTTTTTTAGTAAAACGGGTATCTGATATGACTTCGACAGCGGAATTTGGCTTGTATTGCCAGAAGGCAATAGTGGAACTTCGGCGAATTGCTAAAGCATTTGACTCTGAAATACCGATGGACGGCAACCTTGACGTTTCGTTATATGCCTATGAACTTTTTTTCGATCCTATCGAAGAGCTTCAGCGTGCTGTTGCGGACAAATTTATGGGATTATTTGAATACATCGTTGATTTTAACCGTCCGGAAACCTGGCCGTTTCATTTTTTGGCTGAGCGTCTTCCGTTTGATAACGGCGGTGAGCTATATGTTGTTCTTTCCTGTAATGATCCCCACGGCATCAAGCGTGTCTCGAAAAAATGGCTTTGGGAATCGGTTAGAATTGAAAAAGGTGTCGGAGAAATAGTCGAAATAGCGGTTGCACAATTTCAGCATTGGGAAGCCCTTTATGTCGAAAAATGTGCAGACCATTTTTTAGGCGTCCCGTCCGGCACGTTCGAGGCCATCGAAGTTTCACAACTTTTAGACTCGACCGGACAAAAAGAAGCCCCAACGACTGCCATTGCCGGTTCGGAAGACTCATTGTTCCTTGTCAGCAAAAAAGACATTGACGTTCTCTTAGCGGGCGTGATAACTTTCAAATCGCTCAAAGCAAAAATTGGTACATCTTTTCCGAAAGAAACTAAGAAGGGCAGTCGTGGCAAGTCGTTGTGGAACTATCACGATTTTCGCAGCGGAATTGAAGCGACGAAGTTTCCCGAAACATTCTATTGGCTCTCGAAATTACCTGAGTCGATAGAAAAAGCCCGCCAAATTCTTGCCTCTAAAAACGGACATTCTCAATAACAAACTGTCCATTCAAAGCAACCATAGTCAAGCTTCCTGCCTAGACCTTGCCGAGACCCTGCCTGCCACCATGCCGACAATTCGGCATGGTGTATTAGGCAACAAAAAATGAATGATTCCTTTGCAATTTCGCACAAAACGCAACGGAGAAATTCATGCTCGACCAAACTATCTTACCCCTGGCGAACGTACCCGCCTGGGTTTATGAACACGCCGGCTTCAAACCAAATCGCTCAACCGTATTCCGCTGGAAAACACGAGGCTGTCGTGGCAAACGCCTTATGACATGCCGCATCGGTGGTCGCGTTTGCACTTCCGAGGAATGGCTATTGGAGTTTTTCGCTGATGACGACCATCCCGCACCTTCTCACGCTAGTTCACCCCGCGCAGAAGCCTACTTAGCAAGTGAAGGTTTCAAATGACGCACAAACCAAAAGCCCTGCCGAGGCGAACCGGCAGGGCTAATAACGAGGCTGGACGGCACTCGGACACAACGACAAATATTTTATCGGGACGACCGCTGCAAAGCAAGTCGATCACTGCACCGATACCTTCAGGCTACAAACCCGGGGGTCGTTACGCCGATCAACAAGCCTTCATTCTCCAATGGATGTTACGTCGGACCGCAGCCACCGAAGAACGTCGCCTATGGGGTTTCTACATTGAAATAAGTTCAGCCAGCTGGCGAGCCATGATCGGAAGCAATTACAGTCGTGTTCGCTCCGACTTGATCGACGCCGGCGTGATTGAAGTCTGCACCCGTGATGACGACGGCAGGACGATTGAGTCTTACAGTACCGGTACGGCGACAAGGGAGTCATTTGCCAAAGGTTATCGGCTGGCAGAGCAATACCGAACAGGTCGCTCCACACTCTATGAGTTCACCCACGCAACCCATCGTCGCAAGTTACAACGCCAGCATGCAATCAATTTGGACAATTTGCAGCCGTGGGATATTTGGCATTTGGAGAACCTGCAATCGCTCGCCGTGGATTGTGATGGACTTGAAGATGCCGACCATTGGACAGTCTTGTCCGCATCAAATCTGAATAATGGTTTTCATTTTTTCGAGGTCTGCAATTACCAACGCCGCCACACATTGCTCACTCAATTGAGCCGCAACGCCCGTCGAGGCCTGCGGACTGGCATAAGTTCTGATTTAACGATATGCGATGTGTCGGCCTGTCAGCCCTTGCTGCTTGGATACCTTGTGGGAGTTGGACATTCACCCGACGCAAAGTTTAAAAACATGCCACCATTGAACCGTCGCAACCTGCCCTGTGACGTCGCGTTCTGGCTTGAACTTTGTGAAGCTCGGGAAATTTACGACCACTTGGCTATTTCGGTCAAGCGATCCGGCGACAATCTGAAGGTTGTTCGTTATTCCGCAAAAAAGAAACGCCACTTCGTCATCGACTTTAAAACCATGACCGACGCCAGTTTCAAACGAAGCTGCCTGATTCCGCTATTTGATCGCGTCGCCGAAATGGAAGCCAGTCCGGTTTTCCGCTCCATTGCTCGGGAATTCCCCACCGTAGCAAATTACCTGCGGGAGATAAAGTCTCAACACCACCAAACCGCTGCGGCTCTCTGTCAGCGTTTGGAATCGCAATTGATCCAAGACGGAGCAATGAAGAAGCTTCACCAGGATCACCCCGACCGTTTCACCACGACGATTCACGACGCCATTTTGACGACAGCCCAACACGCCACCAAAGCCACCCAAATCTTGCGGGCGAGCTTCGAAGCGATCGGACTATGCCCTACAGTCAAACCGGAGGCATCACACCCCCGCTGAAAACGCAGCCAAACCAAACTTTCACACACACACTACTTATATGTTGCACAAATTTTGACACTAAAACGAAAATTCAGCCCCAACACCAATGGATTTTAAAATGATTGCCAAAAAAACAGAGTACCAAGTTACGTTTGTTAACATTCGCGACGTGAAACCATCGCCCGAAAATGACGAGATTTATGGATCGATCGAGCATGACGAACAAATGAAAAACCTAATTGACTCCATTACTCGGCGTGGACTCGAAGAACCGATTATCATCACCGCTGACAATTACATTCTTTCCGGTCACCGACGTTACTACGCTTGCGATTTCCTCGGTTTTGAAAAGATACCAGTTCGCGTTAAAAAGAATGTCAAACGCCTCGGTAATACAGATTTTCACAAACTCTTGATCGAGTACAATCCGCAACGCATCAAGGGCCCTAGCACACTCCTCAAAGAAGCACTATTGCGATTTTCAGATGAAGAGCCGACGGCATTGTTAAAACGTCACGAAGATATAGAGGTAAATGTTGAGGCAGAATTCGTCCGTGTCTCGGGGGCAAAGTCGATCCGTTCAATCAGCCTTAAAAAGCAAGCATTCTTGCAAGCAACGAAAAAAGTGGTTGCCTCACTGCGACCTTTCTGGCCTTTGTCGGTACGGCAAGTCCATTACGCATTACTCAATGATCCACCATTTATATCGACTCCGAAAAAGTCTCAATACAACGCGGAACACTATCGTTATCGCAACGACAAGACAAGTTACAACGCATTAATTGAATTGTTAACACAGGCCAGATACCTCGGCGAAGTATCTATGTCAGCGATTGACGATCCAACCCGGCCATCGTTCCTAAATGATGGATTTGTCAGCGTCTCTGAGTTCATCACGAACGAAATGGAGAACTTTCTTACAGGATACCATCGCGATATGCAGTACGATCAGCCTCGCCACATTGAAATGCTGGGCGAGAAAAATACACTACTACAGATTCTCAAGCCTGTCTGCGAGGAATTCTACATTCCGCTAACGCTGGCTCGCGGCTACGCATCAATACCAGTCTGGCGTGATATGGCTCGGCGCTTCGCCAAGAGCAAGAAGAAGGCAATGACATTAATCGTAGTCAGTGACTACGATCCCGAAGGATTTGATTTAGCGGACGACGCGATTCGCTCGCTTCGCGACTTGTGGCACGTAGAAGTGGACTATTGCCGGGTAGGTGTCAATCGAAATCAAATCGACCAATTGGGTTTGCACATTGACTTTAATCCAGCAAAGGAGACTAGTTCAAGACTCAAGGGGTTCATTGAACGTACTGGCGGAAAAGAAACATGGGAAGTTGAAGCACTCGATCCAACCTACCTTCAAAAGGAAGTTCGCAATGCGATCACTGCGAATATGGACATGGAAATTTATCGGCAAGACGTGGATCAACAGAATTCTGACGCCGCTGAATTGGCTGAATTCCGACGTCAAATGGCCGACGAACTCGGACTGTAATGAAAAAATTCCACCATGAAAGGATTTTTCAGATTCGCTGATATTC
>JBGTHU010000712.1:0-5510 GCA_041745975.1 Mariniblastus sp. | reverse complement strand
AGTGGCCGATGTGCCCGCTCTGTTGGCGGAGATGCACCGGCAAGAATTCCGTGGCCCCGTATCGATCGAGTATGAGCATAATTGGTTGGAATCACTTCCCGAAATTGGCGAATGCGTTGTCAATTTCCATCGTATGGTCGGCCAACTCAAAACGGGAGAGTAACACACCACCGTCTTTTAGACGACTACCAATTGGTGATTGGCAGCGGCTCGTTTGATTTCGAGTTGGTACTCCAAAGCCAACTGGTAATCGACCAGCGGTATTTGCAGCGTGTGTTCCGCTGGCCCAACACCGGCCGTGTCCACTACCAACTTGGCCATCTTCCAGCGTCGATCGAAGGGAGTTTGCAGTACGGCAATCCCTTGAATTTTTTCGAAAAATGTAAAACTGGTCTGCCGGGTTAACACGCCACTTTGAAATACAAAACCCTCGGGAAAGAGGGCGAATCGGATTGCTTTTACCTGTCTCCATCGCCAATACAACAACAGCGGCCACGCCAAAGTTCCCGCCACGGCCCCCCAGGGTTGCCAAATAAACCAACCGATTGCGATAGGAATGATGGCTTCGAGAACCGTCAAGCGAAGTCGGCGAACAACGGCCCGCTTAGCAACGACTTTCCAGTTTAGTGAATCAAGGTCAAATTTTAATGCGGGGCGAATTTCTCCCAGTAAGTCCGTGACTTGATCGTCCCTGACTACCGGCAGGAACCACCGCTCCGACACCGATTCGTCGGCTTGTTGATTGCTTCTAAGCCCCGCCGTTTCGATACGAATCGAACTGAATCCAAGCCATCGTAAAACAAATGTTTGGTGGATGCTGATCAGTTGGATTCGCGGACGAGGTATCGTGGCACTGACTCGTGTAAATAAACCACAGGAAATTTGTAAATCGTCACCTCGGCGCCGCAATTGATAGCCGTAAAATCGAAGTAAGTACCAGACAATTCCCAGTATTTTTAGAAACAACATGATGGCGACAAAGGCCGTAACGATTACGGCAACAGTGGTCAAGCGATCTTGGTTCTCTGGAAACCACTGTCGCAGTTTTTTGAGATCAAAACGCTTTAACCACTCGAAACTATCATTGAATTGGTAAAACAAGCCCATCAACACGCCCACAATAATCCAGCCTCGATTGCTGGCCAGGCCCGCCAATACCAGCCAATGGCTTGGCAAGTCGATCAATGATTGAGCTGCCTGTCGATTGCTGGTACGCGTCCAAGGCGGCCGTGGATTGCTGGAAACAGCGGAATTTTCAGTTGCGCTCCCACCGGCACCCCCATCGAGATTGCGACTGCCATCCCCATCCGCGTACTCTTCAATGCGACTGACGTTGTTGCGATCGACGACCCAACCCTGATCCGACTCAAGTTGATGAGATGGATCAAATTCCAATTGTTCTTGTAAGCCGAAAATTTCTTTTCGCAATTTTTCGACTTGCTCCAAGGAAATGACTCGCAGGACGGCCTCTGGTTCCGAACCCGAGGCGGTATCGATACGAACTTCGGCGACCTTGAGCAGCCGATGAAGTGGATTCTGTACCAGGTCGATATTTTGAATCCGTTGAACGGGTACGGTACGGATACTGCGAAAAATCAGGCCCTGCTGTACAACCAAGCGACGACCGTCCAACCGATAGTTGAGAGTGAAATAGCGAAAAACCGAACGAGCCAATGACAACGAAAAGAAAATACCTGCTAGGAACATCCAAACAAAATTTCCTTTGGCCGCACCCAACAGGGCGATACCGACAGGGATGATATATCCCCAGACATGTGAGACCGCATCAAATACCAAAGAGCTCCAATGGAGTCGAGAGCTGGGGACAGAAGTGAGGGCAGTACTGGGGAGATTCTCCTCAATTACCGGGGGATTGGTGGGTGTGACGGGGGCGTCGTGGGAGCGAAACTGGGGTTCATTTTCAAAGCTCATGATGGGCCGGCTTAGTTTTTTCAGAGGGTTTGACTATCATTGGTTTGCCGCACCAACCGGTCCCGGATGGCTGTGGCAACCGAGTGTTCCAGACCTTCTAAGCTGATCGAGGGAACCAAGGTACCCGCGGTGTGAACGGTCAACGTTGCCAGATTCCACATCCGCTGCAATGGACCCTGGGAGACATCGGCATGTTGGACACGGCCCAGTGGAATTGAAATTCGATGCTTCCAAAAAACACCTCGGCGAATCTCCAAGCTTTGCTCGTCAAGTCGCCAGCGGAGGTGGCGATAGTGGATGGGCGGCCAAAAAAAACTCGAAACGGCGACCAGCAATAATAAAACCAGTCCCGCTCCCAGCACGCTTCCGAAGACCCAAGTTGATTGAAAAAAAAACCAGCTGAATACGGCACCGACAGTTCCACCGCCGGCCAACACGCTCAGCAAAATCGCTCCGGCCAAAATCTCGACTTTGACGGAATCAGCGTGTACCTCCGAGAAATCTTCGCAGTAATCTTTTGCGGTCACCGCTGTTTCGACGGCTTCGCCCCCGTCCACTGTTTCCAATGAGTCATTGGCATACGATTTATCAATCGTTGAGAACAGATCATCATGGGGGTTCAAATCGGGGGTGCTATTCAATCAATGTTCCTTGTTCGTTTCAGCAAAAAATTTCATGGCCAGTTCGGGATTAAAGCCGTCGTTTGGCTTGTGCTACACCCTTCGCTCGCACTGCACAAGCTTTCTGGAAAGCCTCTTCATCGCCGTATTGGTGAACGGAAAATGAACGAGTCTTTCGATGTCCATGCCCATCGATCCATTGAGCCACCCATGACCAGTACTGCACTTCATAACCATTATAGGTTTTTATTTCACGATGCAAGCGAACTCCAACGACTCCTGAAGAATTTCGCTTAGACGGGGTACTGGCCATCTCACTGATTGTGAACTTACGAGAGTTGGCTTCTGTTTCGTCGCGAAACTCTTTGGCAGCGGCTAACGCGTTTCGGTTGCCTCCGTAAGTCGAGTCAGCAAAAAAACGACTTGTTTTTTCGCCACAACGCTGGAAACGGACCAACCAACCACAACCCGAATTCTTTCGCGAGCTGGAGTGAGTCACGATGCGGCTGATGTTTCTTCGAGGGTTCTTGCGTGCCATCGGGAATCGGAACTGGTCGTCTAAGAAAAATTGTAACCGCTCACCGGCATTTGCTCCCCAACCATCCGCTCACCCTGAACGGTTACGAAAAATACGAATTGCATCATTAAATTGTTATTGTAGTTTTAAATTAGCTTGAGAGACAAGCTGTCACTGGAGGAAACATTTCTCAGGTTGGCAAACTTCGGCTGATCATTAAACTCGACTTGGGCCTGCTGGCAGATCACTCAATTTTTGCTAGCGAAACGACTCTGTTTCTAGGGAACATCCGCAAAATCCGAAAAATTGTATCATTCGCACCCCCAATCAGCCGAAAAATATCACGGGTTCTTAAAAGTCGAATCCAACTATGGAGAGGCCGCAAATCGATGTTACCCGACTGTCATTTGACCTCAATCAAGCTCATTTGACATGCGGCTTTGAACGGTTCCTCCTTGATGGTGACTTCATATAAATACCCAGGTCTGATCGTGTCAGACCGTGAAACTGTCGGTCGAGAATTTGCTTGATCGCCAATGACAAACTGATAAAAATTTTTGATGCTTGGCCGTTCGTTGTTACTCAAGTAACCCATGTTGACCATCACGGTGCAACTACTTAGGCAAACGAGGGCGATCAACCGTTATTCCAGGAGGGGGATCTAATGCGACATTTAATGCTTGGAATCGCCGTTGCGGTGACATCACTCATGCCCAGTTTTGGCATGGCCGATGACCAGCAAATTGCGAATTTCATCAAGAGTCACCTGCAATCGTACCAACAGCAGGGACAGCTACGTGGCTTCAACGTCGACATGCGAGTCGAAGAAGGAACCGTTTGGTTCAGCGGGCATGTTTCCAAACCAGAACAGGCCCGATTGATTTTGGAAACAGCTCAACAGGCCGGACACTTGGGTGTCAAGCAGGTCGTTGATGACATTGAAGTTCGCGGTGGCCAAGACGCCCAACAAGCTTCGTTACAAGCTTCCCAACAAGCTTCCTCGCAAGCGGCTTCGCAAGCGGCGTCTTTTCAACAGGCCTTGCCTGGCAATTCGATGGACAATTCATCCCGCCGATTGACCAGCCAAAACGTCAATCTGCCCAGTCAGCAGTCGAATCAACCCATGCCATTCGCCAATGCATCTGCGGCCATGCCTATGAATGGTGGATATGAGATGGGCGCACCGATGATGGGCGGTCAGATGATGAACGCACCAATGGCCGTTGGCATGGGGGGTATGGGCGGCATGGGCGGTTCCAACATGGAATCGCCCAACCTTCCAGGTTATGCCTGGCCCGGTTATGCGGCTCATCCGAACTATGGAGCAGTGAACTATCCCAAGCAATACTCGCCGTCGGCTTGGCCCTATATTGGCCCTTTCTACCCCTACCCTCAGGTACCACTGGGTTGGCGTAAAGTGTCTCTTCAATGGGACGACGGTTGGTGGTGGTTGGATTTCCACGATAAGTAACAGTCGGGATCGTCAAGCTTCTTCCGATTCCCTCTCCGATAGATCAGGCAATCGGAACTTGTCAATCTCAAGCTAAATGACCTAAAACCTTGCCCGCAACCGCGGGTAAGGTTTTTGCGTTGAGTCAGGTTAGGTGGGGTAACGCGTTTAGGCCGGCGGCAGGTGCATCTCAAGTAACTCAACTGCGTCATCTATTGCCGACAGACGGACGACTGGATTGTTGGCCGGGATCAACAGGGTTTCGCCGCGTTTTAGCAACCAGGTGTCGTCACCCGACTGTAATTCCAGTTGGCCTTGAGTCAAATGCAGCAGATGAAATTGATCGTCACCGGCCAGCGACATTACAGTTGGAAATCGAGTGCGAGACAACACAAAAAAAGGGGACTCGACCAGCGTTTCCTGTCGGGAGTTGGCGGCATGGGATGGGGGGCCATGGGACCGTATTGGATCAACGGGGCCCGCCGAAAAATCGATGACTTCCATTGCTTGATCCAAGTGCAGCATCCGAGATTTTCCCTCGGCATCAACTCGCCCCCAATCGTAAACCCGGAACGTTGTGTTGCTGGCTTGTTGGATTTCGGCGATCATCAAACCGGCTCCCAGGGCATGCAGTGTCCCGGCCGGGATAAAAACGGTATCCCCCACTTGGGGTTCGAAGGTGTGCAAGACGTCTTCCAGCCGCTGAGCGGCGATGGCGGTTCGCAGCTCCGACGCATCGACACCCGCTTTTAACCCAGCGTAGATTTTAGCGCCAGGATCGGCATGCAAGACATACCAAGCCTCTGTTTTGCCCATGTCGGGTGGACACATTCCAGAGGCGTATAAGTCGTTAGGATGGACCTGTACTGACAATGCCTGATTGGCGTCCAGTACTTTGAACAACAGGGGAAAACGCCCCATCAAGTTTTTCGGTAACGTATCCCCGGAGATCTTTTTCCAAGTATCTGGACCCATGATTTGAGGGCCAAAT
>JBGTHU010000711.1:0-3225 GCA_041745975.1 Mariniblastus sp. | reverse complement strand
CAATCGCAAAATTGGGTCTCCGGCAGCAACTGACTGATTGGGCGTCACCAAAATCTCCTCCAGCCGCCCTTCTTGTTCAACATAGATATTGCTGACGGCATACGGCTGGACATAAAAGCTGCAAAAAATATAGTGGGGGATCGGGAACCAGCCGACTCCGGCGATGATGGCAGCAACAATCAGACTCGAAAAAACAACTCGAACAGGCTTCACGGTATTCAACCTTCCTGGAATGGAAAAATAACGGACAAATTTCACGATGGGAGCGACCAGTAAACTATACAGCAACATCAAAGCGATCAGCTGTCCAATCACCTTTAGCCCATACGGCTCCATCACTCGAAAGACAAACCAAAAAATAGTGAACGTGATGACCCACCGATAAGCAATCGCGGACAGGCTGTAACTGATAAACAACCAACGATTTCGATGAGGCAGAAAAGGATCGGCAGCGGGATCAATACCCAACAACCATTTTCCACCCAGCCGCTGAGTCAGGGCGGTTGCTTTGGAACGGAGATTCGGGATCTCCAACCAATCCGCCGCGATGTAGTAGCCATCATAGCGCAGCAACGGATTGGCATTGATTATCAAAGTGCTGACCGAGCAGACAAAAATTACATTCAGTGCCAACTGATTGATCATTCCTGGGTGGCTAAACCACCAGACAAACACGGCTATGGCGGCCAGGATAAATTCGACATACATTCCCGCTGCGGCGATGGCAATTCGTTTCCACTTGCTTGGCAACAGCCAAGAATCACTGACGTTGACATACAAGCAAGGCGTTAACACCAGCAACATGAATCCCATTTCATGGCACTGAGCACCGAATCGCTTGCAAGCTAAACCGTGACCAAACTCATGCAAGATCTTGGTGATGGCCAGCACGATGGCCAAATAAATCCAGTTCTTGGCGGCGAAGAACTCTTGAAACGTTGGCAATTTTGCCATGAATAATTCAAACTGAGAAAAAATCAATCCGGCGGCCGCCAACATCACCAACACAGACAGCGTGACAGCGGGCCAACTAAAGATCCAGCCACACCAGCCATTCATCACTCCCAGTAATCGATCGGGATCAAACCCCTTGAATCGGATCGCCAAAATGTTACTCAACGATTGCTTCCGCAGAGCCCATTGATTTTTCTCACCCCGCTTTTTCAACTCCGCCCCTTGTCCAGGTAGCTGGGAAACCAACAATGAGTTTCGATATAGCATTCCTGAAAAACGGTTCAATTCCGTGAAGGAGATTTTTTGGGGGGCGAATTCAAAATCAAATTTTCGCTTGATCTGATCCAAGCTGTTGTTTCCATCCATCCACTTCAGCAAGGAAACTTCTTCCTCTTCAAATCGATAATACTTCAGAGCCAAAGGGTCTTTAACGACCCAATAGAGTCGGTCCAGATAGGTTTGTTGCTGGAATTCAAGGTCTCGCCGACAATGCAAGTACAGCGGACGGCTGGCGCTGGCATGCATTCCCGACGACCCCGGTTGCAAGGATTGGGCGGTTCGGTTCCCCGACGGTCGCCGCCGCTTCAGGTCAGTTGGATGAGGATCGGTGGTAGCCATCAAACGATTCGGCGGGATTTGTTGGGAGTTGGGATGGGAGTTGGGATGGGAGTTGGGATGGGGCGGATAGCGTGCCCTATGGTCTCAGCACTCGATTTGTTTAAATAACGGAAGAGGGCGAATAGGACAACAGCTAGCGATTAGCGACCCGAAATGGGGCATAAACCAAAATTTAACAATTTAGCAATTTATCTGACCTGACAAAAATCCCAAAAAGTTTGTATAAACATGGGTTTTCAGTTCGGTAAATCGAACGGTTGACCCAAATTTGCGTCAAACCGCAGTTCAGCGAATTTTTCCCGTGTTTTAATTTTTTCAGTCAATGACTCCGACCTCCAGCAACGTCCAAGATGCCGATACACTGCGAGATGAGCTTGTGCAATCGTTCACCGCTTTCGAAACGTCGTTTCGCAAGCGTTTCCCCGTGATTTGGCTGGTCACATTATTGATGCCGTTGGTGTTGACGGCCATTATTTTGGCATTGATCACCTTTTTTCAATCATGGGAATTAGCCGGAACATTCTTGTCGCATGCGTTTCTGACGTTTTTTATTTTTGGACGTTTCATTATTTTGTTGGGTACCGAGGGTGACGAACAGATCCTGTTAAACCCGGGCCAGTTATTTGCGATGGTGACCTACATGGATTTTGTAGTGGCGACGTTCGTGACCTTCCACATGGGTTTTTTGTTTCGAGCGCCGTGGATTGGCCCTAAGATTTCGATGTTGGTCTGGGATGGCAAGTTCATTATGGATTCGCACCCCTGGCTCAGAAGAATGGCATTTTTCGGCTTGGTGGCATTTGTCGTTTTTCCGACTTCCACCACTGGGAGCATCGGCGGTTCGATCTTTGGTAGGTTGCTGGGGATGAGCCGTGTTATGACGGTTTTGGGAGTTTTGCTGGGTAGCTTGGCCGGTAACGGATTAATGTATATCTTCTCCAAGCAAATCAACCAATACATCGGTCACGATAATTATTGGCTGAAAATTGTGGGGGCGGCGATACTGGTATTATTGGCCGTGTTAGCCGAAATGCGATACCGACGGGTCAAACAGAAATATGTTGACCGCGTGATTGCCGCTGGTAAAGGGAGTGGCGGGGGGAGTGGCGGGATTGAAAGTGCCGTTCGTGGGAAGGGCGTCCCGACCGGTGCGGTGGCTGAAACACAGGGCAATGCCGCAGTTCCACCTACCGGAGCGAAAGGGATTAATGGGTCGGAAGGCCAGGCCTGATTGATGTTTTCCTAAATCCAGAAAATTGCTAGAATCCTTGAACTAGAGGGAAACTGCGCGTAGTTTCTGTATCCAACCAGAGAACTTTTTCAGGAAAAATTGAAACATGGATGTAGCCATCATAACAGGCTCGGCTGGATTAATAGGTTCCGAGGCCACCCGTCATTTCGCCAACCAGGGAATGTTGGTCGTCGGTGTCGACAATGACTTGCGACGGAAATTCTTTGGCAACGAGGCATCCACCGCCTGGCAGCGACAGACCTTGCAAAACGAATTGGCCGGGAATTATGTTCATGTCGATGGTGACATCCGCGATCAAACGCTAATCAACGATTTGTTTAACACTTACCAATCCGATATCAAACTTGTCGTACATACCGCCGCTCAACCCTCCCACGATTGGGCGGCCCGCGATCCGCAGA
>JBGTHU010000710.1:0-6376 GCA_041745975.1 Mariniblastus sp. | reverse complement strand
AGCTCAGCTGGTTAGAGCAGCGGAATCATAATCCGCGTGTCGGGGGTTCGAGTCCCTCCACTGCTACTGCAAAAGCGTAAGGGTATCCAGCCTTTACGCTTTTTTCGTGTTTTCCCTGCTCTGCTTTCCGCTTAAGGGGGCTAATTTCCGCTAATGGGTGCCCCCTTTGGGCCCCCCTGATCGGTTGCCCCACCAGTAGCTTTCGCGAGATCATCGGGTGTCGTTTTCGCATAATGAGCGAGAGCGATCTTGGGTGAATTCCCAAGCCAAGCAGTGACAACGTGAATGGGGAAGCGTTGCAAAAGATCGGTTTCGATTGAGCCCCTCAAATTGTGAAACAATCGGGGCCATGGTGTGAGCCCTGCTTTTTTGAGAATTCGCAAAAATTGCGTTCTAAAATTGGCGTTGGTGTCGCGGCAGCGGGTGATACGGCATTCGTTTTCGGGGTCGACAATCTTGTCACGAACAAGGGTGGTCGCGTTGCCGCGAACTATCTACTGAACACGGAATGAATAACGGCATATGCCCCGGGAGACATTCCCCTTGGCAACATTCGTCCCTACTTGAAGAAAGTCTGACAGTGTTTCCGTTTCCTGTCTCTCGTGCTTTTCGTGGTTCTCAGTTAGCTAATCCAACAAGGAGCGATCATGACCCAAGGAATTCTAACCAAAGACGAATCCTACGCGATTCAAGGGGGAAATTTTCGAGGTGTAACGAGAAATGGGCTGCGGTTTTCTTGAATCCGTTTACCAGGAGTGTCTGGAAATAGAGTTGCACAGTCGAGAAATTCCCTTTGTCGCTCAACAGGAGCTACTGCTTCACGACAAATCCAAACCGCTTAAAACCAAGTTGATCTCCGATTTTGTCTGCTATGGAAAAATCGTCGTTGAGTTGAAGGCCGTCACAGACATTGCTGCTGAACATAAGGCGCAAGTGATCAACTACTTGAAAGCAACCGGCATGAAACTTGGCGATGATCCTCAGCGGCGTTGGCTGCTGCGAATTAATACTAAACTGACACACACCGCGAGCTTATCGCTAGTTTTCTGCGATACAAGGTTTCCACTGCGAAATTCGTTAGCGATGGGTTCGAAGTCATTGCGTGTCAACCACGACAAGCTACAATTAATGGGGGCGGCAACGTTTCTAGCCCGCAAGCAAGACAGGTTGTTGACCTGCACTCCGAGCTCCGTCCCGCTCCCGCTCCCGCTTTAGCCAACCAATTTAAGTCGGTGCGTTTTACGATAACCGCGATAAGCGGCGAAGTCGGACGACGTTGAAATGGAAAATCAATGGTCGCCGGTCCATTAACGGTAGCGTTCTGCCCTTTGGAGGATCAGAATTTCGCGTCTGCTGAATATTTGGCGGCCGCATTCAACACACACTTCCTTACACGGAGCCAACATGATGCCGTTTTTCAAGGCGTCCGCGATTCTCGCTCTGACATTCCTATCCGCATCCGTCGGTGTTGGGCAGGACGTGACGAAACCGCTGGTCTGTGAATCTCCCGGAGGCAATCTGCGGGTGACGTTGCAGCTGGACGAGACGGGGCGCCCGACGTTCGAGGTCGCAAGTGGGGAGACGTCGATTGTCAAAGGGGGCCTCGGCCTGACGTTCGCTGAGACCGGCTCTCTCGACCGGGGTCTCCAGATTGTCGATGTGCAACAGGCAGCTCGCGATGAGACTTACGCCATCCCCATCGGCAAAGCGTCCCAAGCGCGCGATCGGCACAGCGAAATGATCGTCTCGCTACGGGAAACCGAAGCGCCCCACCGGAAACTTGACATCGCTTTCCGTGCCTTCGACGACGGCGTTGCCTTCCGTTATTTGATTCCGACACAACAGCCGCTGGCGAAGTTTGTTTTGACGGAGGAACAGACGCGGCTGAGTTTCTCTGGGGATTTGACGGCGCGCCTGCTCCCACTGCGTAGTTACACGACCTCTTACGAAGCTTACTACTCGACACAGTCCCTCTCGAAAATTGATTCCAGTATGTTGATCGGCCTGCCTCTGCTTCTGGAGCGTCCAAACGTTGATGCGAAATCGCTTTGGATCGCCGTGACGGAGGCGAACCTGACAGACTACGCGGGGATGTACCTCTGCGGTGTCGAAGGCGAGCCGGACGCGCTTGTTTCAATGCTCTCTCCGCTGCCGGATCGAACAGACGGGGCGAAGGTGCTTGGCGAGGCTCCCTTCGAATCTCCGTGGCGGGTACTGATGGTCGCCGACGACCCCGGCCGGCTGATCGAGTCGCACCTCGTGTTCCACCTCAGCGACCCGCCAGCGATCAAGGACACCTCCTGGATCAAGCCGGGGAAAACGACTTTCCCGTGGTGGAACGGTTACGTTCTGGAGGGGGTCGACTTCTCGCCAGGGGTCAACACCGCGACCATGAAGCACTACATCGATTTCTGCGCGGAGCACGGCATTCCATACCATTCACTGGACGGCCTGGATATCGCCTGGTACGGCGGCGGAATCCAGCCGCGCGGCAAGACCGACATCACGACGGCCGCACCCTCGATCGACATGCCGGAACTGCTGCGATACGCGAAGCAGAAAGGGGTGCGGCTGCGGTTGTGGATGCATTGGAAGGCACTTAAGCCGCAAATTGATGAGGCTTTTGCCCTGTATGAGAAGTGGGGCATCGAGGGAGTGATGGTGGATTTCATGGACCGCGACGATCAGGAGATGGTCCGCTGGTATCACGAAGTCGCCCGCAAGGCGGCGAAGCATCATTTGACGGTCACCTGGCACGGCGCGTACAAGCCGACAGGCATGGAGCGGACCTGGCCGAACGTGCTCACTTACGAGGCGGTGCTGAACCAGGAATACAACAAGTGGCAGCCGCAGGGCGTGAGAGGCACGCCGCCGGAGCACAACCTCGATGTGGCCTTCATTCGCATGCTGGCCGGCCCGCTCGACTTCCACCAGGGCGGCATGCGTAACGTGCTGCCGGAACACTACAAGTCCAGCGTCAAGGCGCCGCCGGTGCAGGGAACGCGCGGGCATCAATTGGCGATGTACCTCGTTTACCAGAACCATCTGCCCATGTTGGCGGATTATCCAGCCGCGTACCGTGACCAGATGGAATTAAAGTTTCTCATCGAGATTCCCGTGAACTGGGACGAAACGCACGTGTTGCACGCGAAGATGGGCGAGTCCCTCGTCGTCGCGCGACGCAAGGGAGACGACTGGTATCTCGGCGGAATGACCGCCGACAACACGACGGAAGCCGCCTTGCCTTTGGGGTTTCTCGGTAGCGGCAGGTTCCTGGTGGAACTGTACCTCGACGATCCGGATAAGGGCTCGACTGCCGTCACCTACCGCCAGCAAAACGTTTCCGCGACCGACACATTGGGAATCGCCATGCCACGGGCCGGTGGTTTCGCGGCACGTATCACTCGAATCGCGAAATGACGCAGGGCATAATTAATAAGAATTTGACAAGACCCAAGGAAGAGGAAGTGGGCTCCACGCAAGTTAGAGTGTGAAGAGCGTAAAACTGATCCAACGAACCCAGTATGTCGCCGAACATCGGACACCCATATGCACACATATGGGGACAGGTCTCGTTAATTGCCAGTTTGCTTGCTTTAGTGCTCAGCGATGCCCAGAAACGCTCGCGCAGTGACCGGCGAATTGGTGAACCATAAAACCGGGTCCGTTCCCGCTTTCTCAATGTCTTCGTTTTTTCGGCGAAAACTTGTTTCTGGATTGGCGAGTTAGTAAAATCATGAATTGTAGTTTACCCTGCCGTCGGTGGGATTCGCGGGCCAAATAAAACAGTCGCCTCAGACGAGTCAATTGATTCAAAAGTAGGCCTGCTTCCAAGCATTTCGCTTCGCCGGTCAAGTTCAATGCCAAGATAGAACGCATGAAAGAACTGTTGGTCAAATTTTCTCCCGAGATGAAGGACACTTTCTGGGAGAAGGTCCGAGCGATAAAGCGGGCCAACAAGTGACCTTTCGAGTTGAAAGTAATGAACCCGAAATGTCTGACCTTTTCAGGTTTTGGAGACCCGACGCCGAACCAAACGCCTTTGTTCAAGAAACTCGGCAGCACCAAGGAAGATCTAGAAGTCAGAATGGATTAACAGAAATTATAGAACCGATGAGCAAGTGGTACGTCAATCGGTGCATATTGGAATTTCCAATTCATGGTTCACACATTCGTTGTTAAATCAAAAATCGCCCTGTTTTTCAATATCTATCTGTGACAGTTTCAATCTCAGTTTACAACGCCAGGGCAATCGGCTATCCGGTTTTTCGAGCCGACAGTTGTATTCGGTAGTTTTTCTTTTGATGTCAAAGCCAGCAGACGCGACGAGCGATTCAACGGTAATCTCCCCGAACACAGCCGAGCCCCGGCCGTTTAACGGAATCAGTAGCCTTGCTTAAACGATTCGAGGTGAACCAGGCTTCCTGTTGCGAATCGCCCTGCAATACCAATCTAACCAAAATACAATGGCCGAAAACACCAATATCAAGCTGCCAATGCATGTCCCAATGACTGCCTAAAACTACGATCAGAGTTCGGCCGGAAACTACGTCGATTAAAAGTGCGACAAGAATTCGGTCGCGGCGATTTAGTCGCTCCAGAATTCTCAACAATTCGGACAAGCCATCAAAAAATGGCCTAAATCTCTACCGTTTTAATTCGGCCAAAAATGCGACCATAATTCGGCCCGTAACAGGTCAGTTCATTACCCCCCTTGGAAAATCAATACGATCCCGCCACGCCTTCAGGGTTCGTTACTCCCTTTTCTTTTCAGGGATGTCTTGGACGACGCTGTGCAATCAAAAGCTGCGTCCTCTTTGTTTAGTACCAATGGTTGATGTTGACGTTGCCTGTCTTCAGCAATCGCTTTCCAAATAACCCGTGTTGCCCAGCAAGGCATCAACAACAACAAGTTAGTCCCAAAACTCGCGGCTCCGCAAAACAAGAACGCATTCAAAGGAGAGAACATCCATTCAGCATCATTACTCGGCTTGAACCAGATCGTCGCGATTGCACCGTAACATGCTGCAAACACAGATGATACTCCCAAGGAAACTATAAGGTTTACCGTCACCGAACCTTCTTTTTTTTCTTTCTTCCCCAACCACTCCATTGACACAAACATGTATACTGCGGCAAAACCAAATCCTGCAAGCGGCCCAAGGCGAGACATGCCAACTACAAGCGAGACGCTAACGCAACCGACGATAAAAAAAATATTCTTACTCGAAAACCTGTTCTGATCTTGTTCAAAGTTCATGCCTAATCTGCACACCAGCTATCGTCTATCGTCTCCCATTTCTTACATTTGCAATCGCATAATTCACCCATTATGTAGGTTTCTTTGAAGTCCGTACACTTTTTCATACGGTGATTCCAGCCTGGTGCCAATCCACCGAAATTCGGCGCTAATCCACATTTGCGAAGGATGCACTTCGTCGTGTAATTACTGTTGCAAGTCGAATGGGATTTACAAACCCTATCGATATTTACCATTGTTGTATTGCTCGGAATAGCTTCATAGCGAAGAAATTTTGAACGAATCAGACCAGCAATTCGTTCAATGCATCCGCAAGTCGCTCCGGTTGGGTCATGCCATGTTTGCTTTACTACCCAAGGCGCGACACCTATCGGCGTATTAATCCTTCCAGCGCCAGTATCTTTAACGTCGCAAGTGTCCCCGAGCAAGCCAGCAGTTGGCGAAACGACGTGGAAATACCTTTTTCCTTGAGCGTCTGTTACCTCTACACCGCAATGTTCTACAGGCCCAATCAATTTTGTGCAAACCAACTCAATCTTACATTTCTTAGTCGGGATTATCGGTAGGCTTTCCTTCTCCCATCTCGGTAGGATTTCATCTTCCCATCTCGTTAGACCATCCGTGAGAAATGTCAATTTGCCAGTCGGATCCATCGCCCCTGGCACGAAGTAAGCTCGATAGAGGCTCATCCCGTCGACATATTCTAATGGATCGGGGGAGGTGAACTCGGCGGTGAGGGGATCGTAATATCTGGCGCGTAATAACGATCGCATACGGTTTGTCGGAAACGAGGTGTTATCAGGTGGAGTTTTCCGAGGTTTGAGCGCAGTGTCGGCTACTGAAGTTGGTGGATTCCTGGTTTGATTCAGTGCGACCATTTTTGAATGTTGACTCCCCGCGCGCGAGAGCGTTTTCCGGAGATGTTCTGATTTAGTAGAGTGGCGGTGTTTAACTTCTTATTTATTGTAACCGCTAGTGACGGCTCAACAATCAACGTCGGGAACCCAAATCTTATAAATCGACCGTCAACCTTCCGACAATCAAATTCGGCATCAAGAAGGCTTGGCAACCGATCCAAGCTCGCATCGCGCCACTCAATCAATCCGGTTCAGTCGA
>JBGTHU010000709.1:0-3046 GCA_041745975.1 Mariniblastus sp. | reverse complement strand
CCATCACGTATATTTTTGGCTCGACTTTCGACAAACACATGGAAGTCCGCCAGCGGAGCACCGGAAAATTCTGCTGACAGGGGATTGCCAACGGCTTGGATGGCGACTGTTTTCAAGATGAGTTCTGGGCGACGTTGACGAACTTGGCTGACCGTGCCATCCCAATATTGGGAATGGAACCCCCCATTCAAATGGACGACTTGATGATTGGGGAAATCATCGATCGCTTGCACACAAGACTCGCCCATGGAATTGTCCCACAACGATTGGGTTGAGATCAATCGTTGTTCATCGGAAGTAGCGGGAGCCATGAAGGCGGCGTGACCTCGCGTCGCATTGTCGGCTCGTTTCCAGTAGAGCGAGGAGTTGGGCAGCAAATTCTTTGGCGCTAACGCTCGGTCGGCGCCCAGAGCATCGAGGCCCTGGCTTCCGGCCTGCATCAGTCGCATTCTCAGCGGGCGGGGGAAGTTCGATGCAATGACCGGTTTTCCCAACTCTCGAGCCATCTCCACCAGAGGCCGATAGGCTTCTTGATAATTTCCCCAAGGCCGAGCATTTTTCAAAAACTCGGCCTCATCAATTTTTCCATCCAAATAGGCGTTCAAGTGTTCCTGCACGTCTCTTTCGAACATCTCCATTGCCAACACGACTTGATTGTCACGTTCTGCCAACATCGCTTGATAAATCGCCAATTGGAGTTGATGAGTCGAGTCATCATCGTGGCTTTCGCCTAAAAAAACGACATCGGCAGCGGCAAGTTGTTGCACGCACTGATCCCAGCTTAATCGCTGGCCAGAGTGACCATCCCGAATGGAAATCGTGTTTGTCAACTCTGGATATTCCCAACGCTGTTGAGCATGAACCGGGTTGAGGAGGTTCAGGGGGTTCAATGCAGCCAATAGGGATCCGAGAACCAATCCGGTAAAATAGAAACAAGTGAATGACGAAACGGTTGGTTTCACGGTGTTAGTTTTGCTCGTTCTCAGAAACATCCATTTGAGCCCCTTCTTGCAGGGCAAACAAACGATTTCGGTTAGCGATAAACAGTGTGTCGTTGGCAATCACTGGGGTAGTGTAAACGGCGCTTTCCAGATCATTCTCTGACAACAGTTCCATCTCTTCTGCGACTTGAAAGCAAAACACAGCTCCTGAGTCGCTGGTGATGTAAACGCGATCATTTACAATCAAGGGGGACGCCCAGGGAGCGGCAAACATGTCATACGTCCAATGAGCCTTCCCTGTTTTCGCGTTTACACAATGAAAAACGCCACTGAAATCGGCAATGAACAACAAATCATTCTTTATTGCAACCGATCCGCAGGTGCGGTGCATCGTACCTTCAAATTCTTCTCGATCATTACCTTGGTAATGCCAAATGGCCCCAATATTTGGATTGGGGCGTTCGAAATCACCCAATTCCTCCTCCAATGCCTGCAGGCGTTTATGGGCGATGGGAGTGGTGGGATTGCTGGAATTAAAGACCAACGTGGGGCTGATATCACCACGTTTTGTTGGGTCGATACACCACAGGTGGCCCTCTCCTTCACCGTGTTCGGGGTCTTCCCCAACGGCAATAAAGACTCGATCGTTGTAGACAACTGGGGTTCCGATCAAATGGTTTCTATCGGCACCGGTCAACTTGTAGACCGTTCGCTTAGGATTGCAGTCAAACTTCCACAGCAGTTTACTTTTGCCGTTTTCACCTTCGGCTAAAAAGCCGTAAACCCAGCCATCGCCGCCACCGAAAATTGCTTGAGGCACTCCGTCGATTACCGCAAAAGCGGGGGAAGACCATTGGCCATGCAATACATTTGCACCAGGGCTGTTATCAGTCCACAGAACTTCACCGGTCGATCGTCTGACACAAAGGAAACTAGGTGCACTTTCCGAAGGCAGGGAAACGTGGCCCTCATCGACACCATTTCCGGTAATCACGAACATCAAATCACCGAAGCAGGTCAAGGAACAACTGCACATGTTGTGTTGGGAAACACCCAATTGCCGCATCATGTCCACTCGCCAAACGACATCGGCCTCGTGTTTATCATCGACTGACAATGTCTTAAACACGGTCAGACGAGGTCCGATCACACGAGCGGTTAAGGTACGCGCGACTTCATTAAAGGAGCCGTTCAACTTCCAAGACTTTCCAGCATCCACGGTTTCGACCGAAACATCTCCAGAGATCGGCTCGCCGCGATCGCTGAGCAATTGTTTAAGTGAATCCGAAAGCTGTCCGTCATTCAATCCCACGATCGTCGCTTCATAGTCATCATTATCGGCTTGGAAATCAGCCACTCGAACGACTTCGTTTTTAACGGTACCACTGTCTTCTCCGTCATAAAAACCTTCAGTATCCAAGCAGACGACTTCGCCGCGGCTGGTTACGTACCATAGCCGGTTCCCGTCGACCAGGGGAGCCGAGCAGATACCTTGGTCGGGCCAGTCATGGACACGACCGGTTGGCAATTTTTCATTCGAGTGCTGCCAGAGAAATTCGCCTGTCTTTTCGTCGAAACAGAGTAACACGCCCAAATCAACCGAGTTTGGATAACGTTTCATGTACGCAGCACCATTATTGGTGCCGACGTAAACTTTGCCATTGGCAATGATGGGATTGCCGTAGGTTTCGGAGCCGAGCTTGACTGACCACTTTACATTTTCGCCGCTGCTGACATCCCAGTGCAGCGGAATATTTTCCGCGACCACGACATTATTTCGAAAGGGAGAAAGTTGCCATTGGGGACAGTCTTTGTCTCCGATATCCAAATCCGAAATGGATTGACGGACCTGTTGGGTCGGGTCGTAGCTAATTTTTTGAGCAACAACAACGCTATGGTAGCCACCGAACAGGGCGGCAACCCCAGCAATCAATAGAAATCTTGAAATCGACGACATTATCTCTTTAACCTTCAACTTAATTTTCGTTTGGATAAACTTGGACATTATCAATATAAAATGGGACTGGAAATGAATTGCCGAACAACCCGGGGCTCCCTAATCGATTGGGAGTCGTATCGGTGGCCTCAATCTGCCAATCGTCCGG
>JBGTHU010000708.1:0-8316 GCA_041745975.1 Mariniblastus sp. | reverse complement strand
ACAAATCACGCTTCAGGGCATGAATCTTGAAGATATCGTCCGGACTGGGCCGTTCCATGACCTCGATCTCCAATTCCTCCACCAGTTCCCCGTATTGCTCTAGGACTGGAAAATAAGCGTCGATGACCGAATCAATCAGCGTGTAAGCTAAGTAATCCGAGCCCATCCGACGAATGTTACTTCCCTCAGTTCGCAGCCGCTTGCGAATCGCATCAAAGGTATCTCCCGAAATTTCTTGCAAGGTTATCACAAACTGTTGTCCGACATAGATCGAAACCTGTTCGGAGCGGAATCGATGGACGCCGCCCACCTCCTCGGCAGGGCAGACCACCGGCATTCGGACAATCAGAAACAAGTGGCCTTGGTAATCCTCGAATTTAGGTCGTTGATGGACATTGATTGCATCCTCCAATGCCAACGGATGCAGGCCGAACTTTTCCCCGATAGCCTGGAGTAATTTGACATCCCCCAGACCTTCGACATTCAACCACTGAATGTCCTGCCCAACAGGCTTAAGAATCTCATTTAACGAAACACCAACTTGTGCGCGAAACAAGGTTGAGCTGTAGACAATAAGTGCGACTTTTGGGGACTGGGCTGTCGGATCAGCCGTCAAGGTCCCGGGTGCTGATCCCGGTGGATTTCGGCGTCGATGGCTGTAACGTAATCGCTTGCGGCGGGGCCTATGACTCATTTTTTTTCTCGCGATGGAACCCAAACATTAGGGGAAACGATAAACAACTGCCGCCAGTCCCCAGTCCCCGTCCCGTTTCGCTCGACTGGGTTAGGCCATCAGATGACCCGAATTCTCAACCGTTCTTCAACTGTTCTTCAACTGTTAATTTTGTTCCCATCACCCCTGTCAAACCCGTTCCCGATTAATAGAGCATATTTTATAGTCCTCGCTAGTCTGGGTCATTTTTTTCGATGCCCGCATCACTCTTATCCACAAATGTCAGAATGTTTGATTCACTGCGCACTCCTGTAATCTCGCTTACGATGATGGACGGAATGTTGTGAAACTCCAAACGACCATTTGCCACTTCGGCAGGTGAGAAGGTGGGAGCATGACGATCAACAAGCGTTCAGCAAAAATCGGCGTTTTTTCATTTGCAGTCAATCTCCGGTCTTGTTTGGAAACTCAGTTGGCTCTATCGGTTCGGCGGATGTTTGGATCGTGTTGGTCAAATTAAGATGGTCACCATTTGGTTGATCATACAACCGCCAGTCCTTTCGCAGGATCAATCGTGCACCCCGTCCAAAACTAAAATAGGCCCACGCCCATTGTAAGAATACAAAGAACCGATTTTTGAATTCAATCAAGAAGAGGATATGCACCAGAGCCCAAATGATCCAGGCAAAAAGGCCGGTCAAGCGGATGCCATGACTGGACACAACAGCTCTTGATCGTCCTATTGTCGCCATCATCCCTTTGTCAAAATAACGAAAATGATTTCGAGGTTTGCCTCGAAGTTCGCTACGAATAAGTCGACCGATAAAAGCACCCTGCTGCATCGCCACTTGATAGAGCAATGGTTGAAACAAGTGATAATTGTTTCGATCCACCAGTACCAATTCGCACTGGGGACAGTTCACCAGTTTTTTACAGACTTTGATCCCTGCAAAACCTGCCCCCACCACAATCACTTTTTTTATTGAATTACGATCTGCAGGCATTAACTTCCTTCAGTACTGAGTTTTCTCAACAGACATCGACAATGCCGAAGGACTCCAGAATATCGACTTCCGGAAGGTTGTTCCAGAGGGCTTCGCTGGGCTGGTCGGCTCATAATCAAGTCGCTAGATTTAAGTATGACAACACCGGGAAAGTCTTTGGTGTTCATTACTTGCCATTTTGGAGGGTGACACGATGCGTGCTTCATGGACTGTTGTTGTTTCGAACTTGAGATTATAAAATAGGATGGACTTGGTAATCTTGAACTCCCAATCATTTTCGCCAATTCTGTCAGGCGACACTTGCCTGTAAACAGTTACACGGAATCTGCGAACTGTCGCAGCTCAGTCGCGTTATGCGGGCATCCGATCCTTTCATGCCCAAGAAATGCCATCAGTGAATTGGCAACAAGAGCTAAGAGGTCAAGAAGGATACTCAGTCTGCTGAGCGGTTGCCGGTTTAGACGATCTTTCATGGCTGAATCTGTTGGCAGACGGTCAACGCTTTTATTTTGATCCGGCACCAGCGTCGTGCAGACGTACCGCGACTCGCACGGCAGCCAGATCCCACAGGGCATGGCCGACACTTTTGAAGATGACCAAATCCCTGTCGCTGGCAGGCAGTTTGCCAACATCTCGCAGCAGTCGAACTTGACTAAGCTCTAGTTGGCCGAGCACAAACTCCCCAGCTTCTACCAGTGCTGCTTCTGAGTCCACGACCAGCAACGAATCGGGTAATGTCGCTTTTGACATAAGCAATTCAGAAATCTCTCGGCAATCCGGTCGAAAGGAACCAACCGCCGCCACAAACATTTTCGGTGGCAGATCGTCAGGCAAGACCGGAGAGGAACTGGTCGTTGCGGTGACGATCATTGACACCTTTGGCAAAACCTCCCTGAGGCTCTCGGCCGGCGTGATTAAACACTCTGTTTGCGTATATCTTTTTTGGAGTTGCTGTTGTTGCAGTTTACAGAATGCCGCGACGTTTTGCTTGTTGCGGGAATGAACGTATACTTGACCCGTTCCAAACAGCTGCACAAACGCATCCAGGTGAGCTGCAGACTGCACACCGCAGCCGACCAGCAGCAACGCACCGTTCGGATTTGGGCATAATTTTTGTGCCGCATAGGCGGTCACGGCGGCGGTTCGCTTGGCCGTCAGTGTCGGGCCGTCCAACAGCAATAGCCGGCGTCCGGTTGCCGCATCAAACACAAAAACATCCCCTTGTACACTTGGCAACCCTTTTTCCTTATTCAACGGATGAACGGTGACCAATTTGGTTAATCCAATTTGACGATCGCAGGCGGGCATCACCAATAGCACACCCTCATTGGCCAGAGGCAAATGAATTCGTTTCGGCAGCGTTAACATTTCTGCGGGCTCCTGCAAGAGCCGATCAATCTCACCAACGAGTTCCCGATAGGGTAATAAACAATCCGTTCTTTCAGCGTCAAGAATAATCATCATTCAATTTTTCTATTTGTACCGCCATCCCGATAAGGACAGAACTCCTGGCTCAATCGCAGGTGTTGTCGCAGAATCGCAAGATCATGGTAGTCAGAATACGGGTGACGGCCAACAAATCAGCCACAGGTACGAATTCATCAGGTGCATGGGCCGACCGCACATCGCCGGGCCCAAAAATCACTGTGGGAATTTTTCCTTGGTTTACCAACAAATGCATGTCGGCACCGTAAGGCATGCCGCGAATTACCGGCGGAACATTAAGACAACTTTGATAGGAATCGGCCAGGGTGCGGACCAGTGGATGATCTGCCGGAATTGCGGCCGGCATGAATCGGGCGCCCCACCATTGAACCGACGGCGGATGGTCGCGTAGCCATTTATCTTGTTGGGCGGCGTGGTGGATGGCTGATTCCAGTTCCTCTTGCGCAACCGTAATATCGTCTTCGTCAATCCCAATCCCATAACGACCTTCCATGACCAATGACTCCGCCACGGTCGAGGCCCAGACACCGGCCTGCATTTTGCCGACACAAATCGCAAAGGGTATTTCATAACTATCGAACAAAGGATGCCGGAGTCGATGGTTCCGCTCTCGCTCCAGTTGTTCGATTGCAGTGTAGATCAAGTGAAATTTCTCCATTGGATTGACTCCTTCGGTTCGCAGGGCACCGTGTGCTGCGATGCCAGGAATCGTAATGCGGAAACTGATGGCACCAGCCTGAGCCGGTGTGATCATCAATTGCGTCGGTTCCAGCACGATCGCAGCGTCGGCTAAATGTCCTCGCTCGATCGCCGCCAGCGTCCCCAAGCCGCCGTCTTCTTCACCGACAACACTGTGAATCTTAACGGTGCCTGGCAAATCAACACCGGCTTGGCGAAGAGCCCGCACCGCATACAAGGCACAGCAGAGTCCCCCTTTCATATCCACCGCCCCACGACCGTAGACTCGACCATCCCGTACCGTTCCGCGCCAAGGATCGACTGACCAGCGATGTCGCTGACCGGCAGGAACCACATCGACATGGCCATTGAGGATTAAGGAGGGCCCCTTTCCTCGCCCCCATTGCCCGACGACCCCTAGCGCCCTTGTGCGCGGGATCTCAGCCCCATAGGCAGGGTGTTGCTGCAGCGTTTCCAGATCGATCTCCCACACATCGGTCTCCATCCCGGCTTCTTCCAGCAGTTGAGCCATCCGCTGCTGCATGCCTGTTTCGTCCCCATCGCAACTGGGTACGGCGATCAGTTCGCACAGTGTGGCGATCAGACCTTCCAAATCGATCGCGTCGAAAACTTTGTGTAAACGGTCGGACATAACGTTGTACTTGTTGACTTGTTGATGAATCGGTAACACTTCAGTCGTCTGAAGCGAGAAGTCGAATTCAACCTGGAGCCAAAGCGAATTTTGCAAAGGAAAAGCTCAGAGTTTTGCGAACTTTTTCCGCAAAATTTGCGGCGGCGACCGATCGACTTCATTCGGTTGAACTGTTACATGAATCGCTGCTTCGTTTATACTAAAAAAATTAAATGCCGAGCTTCTTGTTGATTCACAATCGATTGCCAACACGCCCGATTAAAGTATAGTTTAATAGAAACGGTTCTGGCAACTCACGTGAACAGTAACCATTTTCAATTTCTGCTTGCCCAAAGACGAAACACTTAAAAAGGTGAACTAGATTATGGCCACCGCAATTTTTTTACATTTCTTGTTTCATTTGATGTTCGTATGCTATGCAACGTGCGATGGGCCAGCGGAATCGCAACCGCCCCATATTCTGTTGATGATGACCGATGATATGGGCTGGATGGATCTCCGCTGCCAAGGGAACGAGCGGTTGAACACGCAGGCCATCGACAGGTTGGCCGAGCAAGGGATTCGGTTCACTGATGCCTATGCAGCTTCGCCGGTTTGCTCGCCTACCCGCGCCGCATTGATCACGGGACTTGCACCGGCACGACTTAAAATCACGCAGCACGGAAAAGACGGTCCGCAGTTTTGGCCCGAATCCCGACAGGTCCAGCCACCGGCGGCTGAGCACGTGCTGCCGCTGGAAACAGTGACGCTGGCCAAACGGCTTAGCGAGCGTGGTTACGCGACCGGTTTCTTCGGTAAGTGGCATCTTTCAGGTTCCGACAACCCGCAAGACCCTACCACCGCGGGTGCTGCCTTTTGGCCGCAGCACCACGGTTTCGATCTCAATATCGGCGGCTGTGGGCTAGGGGGACCACCCACGTATTTCGACCCTTATCGAATTCCAGCAATCCAACCGCGGCGAGAAAATGAGTACCTGACCGATCGCCTTGCCGATGAAACGATCGATTTTTTGCGTGCCAATCACCAACAGCCGACTTTCATCTGCCTATGGACATACAACCCTCACTATCCGTTTGAGGCACCGAAAGCATTAGTTCAAAAATATCGGGGCCAGGAGGGGCCCGGCTTGAAGAATCCGGTGTACGGCGCTCAAATCGAAGCCACCGATCGAGCGATCGGTAGAGTGCTCGAAGCGATCGATCAACTGGGAATGGCCAAGGATACTTTGGTGATCTTCACCAGCGACAATGGTGGATGGGAAGGGGCAACTGACAACCTGCCGCTCCGATCTGGGAAGGGGGATCTCTATGAGGGGGGCATCCGCGTTCCGCTGATCATTCGCTGGCCCGAGTTGATCGGGTCAACCAAACCGGTCACTCCTGGCACTGTCGACCCCACCCCCGTGATCAGCATGGATTTATCGGCAACCATACTCGATGCCGCTGGTGTTGAGCTCGATCCTGACGATCGCCTCGATGGAACGTCGTTGCGGCCCCTTTTTCAGGCGGAAAAACTCGACCGAGGTCCACTTCTCTTCCATTACCCCCATTTTGCTTTTCATAAAGCCAATCGTCCAGGGGGTGCGATCCGCAACGGCCGCTACAAGCTGATTCGTCACTACGATGATCATTCGGTCGAACTGTACGATTTGCACGATGACCTGGGCGAGACGAACAATCTTGCTGAGCAAAAAAAAGAATTGGCTGCAGAGCTCGATTTGCAACTCACTCGTTGGCTTCAAGAAACCGATGCTCCCATGCCCACAAAACGCCAATAGTAAATTGGCATGCCTTACGTTGCCGAAGCACAACCGGTCGGATATTTGTTCCGTCCCCGAAAAAAAGGTGATTTCATTTGGATGGGACAAGCCTTCTTTTGAAGATTTGGGACATCATGGCCTGGATGCGCGACAAGTACGACAAAGGAATATTCAGCCAACAGCCGGGAAACAATTCGTCGGCAAATACCTGGCCGGTACCGCGCTGACAGTCTTATTCAGAGGAAACGGAGGTTTTGAAGAAGCTAGAAATACCAGAAGTTAATCTTACCACCACTTTTATGCCAAGATCGTTCGACGCAGAGGGTAGTTTGGTGAGAAATGGGAGTACGCAGCTATTGTCGCGAAAAAAAATCAGTTGCGTCGCCTGCCCCCATCCATGTTTATCGATGATTATAGTTTTTTCCGGTCAGTGGGTTATTTCCCAGGAGGAAACAACGACGAACTGTGTGATTGATGATATGAATCATAGCGACGTCATCCGGTGAAAACACTTCTGCGCGTGCCAATCGAGCCCTGGCCATTACTCCAACTTAGTCAAGACAAGCTATCTCAAACAACTTGTCCAATTTCCAAATCCCCGGAGAAATCTCAAATCATGCTGTGTCCCCGTGGTTCGTTCGCCAGTTGACGAAGTCGCTGATCCCTGAAATAATACATGGTTAATTTTTATCTTTTTCGGGTGTTAGGAGGGCGCTACGTGACACTTTCAAAGAACGCGATTCATCAAGGCGATTGCGTCGAACTTCTCAGGAAGTTGCAGAAGGGGTCCGTGGACCTCGTATTTGCCGATCCGCCGTTTAATATCGGATATGAATACGACGTTTACAATGACGCTAAGGAGGCAACGGACTACCTCGCCTGGAGCCGGCAGTGGATTCGTGGTGTGCATCGTGCATTGAAGGATGATGGAACGTTCTGGCTCGCGATCGGCGATGAATATGCTGCGGAGCTCAAAATCGAAGCTCAAAAAGTTGGGTTCCATTGTCGCAGTTGGGTCGTTTGGTATTACACATTCGGTGTAAATTGTGTGAATGGGTTCAGCCGCTCGCATACTCATCTGTTCCACTTCGTGAAGGATCCGAAGAGTTTTATTTTCAATCGACTAAATCCTGAAATCCGAGTCAAGTCCGCGCGAGAATTGGTCTATGCCGACAACCGAGCAAATCCAAACGGTCGGCTGCCAGACAACACATGGATCACTCGGCCTCAAGATGCACCTCTTAGTTTCAGCCCCAGCCATGACACATGGTTTTTTTCCAGAGTTGCCGGAACCTTCAAGGAGCGAGCGGGTTTTCATGGCTGCCAAATGCCCGAACAACTACTCGCGAGAATTATCCGTACATCGAGCAAACCTCAGCAACTTGTCCTTGATCCGTTTGGAGGGAGCGGCACGACACTATGTGTCGCAAAGAAACTGGCGAGGCAATGGATCGGTTTTGAACTGTCTGAAGAGTATGCACGTTGTATTCAGAAAAGGCTCGATTCCGCAATGCCAGGCGATCCAATCGATGGACGGGAAGATCCAATTGCGAGTTCCCCCAACACTGCAAAGGGGAAACGACGGAAAAAGCCGTTTGCCGAAGAGACGACACGAATTGTCGTCGATGCTTTCAAGAAAGCGTCCAACGGCTATCCTGCAGACTATCTCCTTTGCCATATCGAGATGAACGAGCAGTTCGTTGGGCTCTGTTTGAAACACGGAATCGGAGGAAGCGCTTACATTTGGAATAGATTTCTCTTGCGGCTACGAAAAGCCGGGAAGCTTCCGCGAGCGACAAAGCGTCCAGATAAAATTTCTTCAACCGAAATGGATCGATTCGGTTTCGCGAGTGAAGTGGCGTGGCGATTATTGTCGATCGACTATCATCGCACGCTGGAAGACATTCTAAGCTCGCCGGATTTTGCCGCCGAGTTTGACCGGCTTGCGAAACAGTTCGGGCCTTCGGACATTGAAGTTTCGCCTTTCGAGTTCCGACGCGCCGCGCTTTCGATTCGCAAACGCTCACATGACGCCCGCGAAACAGCGGCGGAGAAATTTGCGAAGTGGATGCAAAGGAAGAGGAAGTTGCCTAGGATAGCTATT
>JBGTHU010000707.1:0-4231 GCA_041745975.1 Mariniblastus sp. | reverse complement strand
CTCCTCAGCATGTTCAGCCGGCGATCGAAAAAACACTTGACGAGCTGCGACTCGAATATCTTGACTTGTATTTAATCCATTGGCCATTGGCTTTTCGACCTGACGTGGTTTATCCAGAGTCGCCCAGCGAAGTGTTTTCGCTGGCTGAGATACCGCTGGAATCGACTTGGCAAGCGGTTCAGAAATTGCAACAGCGAGGGCTTTGTCGGCATGTGGGGGTTTCCAATTTCAGCACTAAAAAATTGGAGCAATTGCGGCAAGTGGATGGCCAAACGCCCGAGGTCAACCAAGTTGAACTGCATCCCTATTTGCAGCAACCGAAAATGCTGGAATATTGTCGGCGAGAAGGGATTGCTCTGACCGGGTACGCACCGCTCGGTTCGGCCAATCGCCCAGAACATCTGCGGGTTGCGGATGAACCCCTATTGTTGCAGGATGAAACGATTTTGCGCATTGCGGAAGAAGTCTCCGCCACACCGGCTCAAGTCATATTGCAGTGGGGAATCGCTCGAGGCACCGCCGTTATACCCAAGTCAGTTAGTCCGGAGCGATTGAAAGAGAATTTCGAAGCGATTGAATTATCGCTTTCGGCATCTTCGATTGAGTCAATTAATCAGTTGAATCGTCAGCGACGATATTTTGAGGGTTCTTTTTGGAACTTTCCCGAAGCGGGTTACACGAAAGACAATCTGTGGGATGGAGAATCGACTTAGGCTTTGCCACTAAAGGGGCCAGGCCCTCGCCCGGCATAAGTCATCAACGAGGGGGGGTTGCGCTCGATCACCAAAGAAAATATCCGCTTCAAGAACAAAGTTTTGTATCAAAACGGTATAAAAATATGAGTCAGCGAGAACAACCGAATCGAGCCGATCAAAATCAATCATTACCAGATCAGGCGGATCAAAGTTCATCCTACGAGAGTGTATTTGAGTCTTACGATTTAACACGAGCTGAATACATTTCCACCATGGTGCACTTTTATCGAGGCGAATTGCACCGTTCGACGGAGTGGCGTTTGCGATTGGACAATACGACAAACTGGGCGATATTGTCAGTGATGGGGTTGGTCACCTTCAGTCTGGGGGAAGCCTCGCATTCCCATATTGGGATTTTGGCGGGCATGGCGCTGGTGTTCACTTTCTTGACAATTGAAGCCCGGCGGTTTCGCTTTTTCGATGTTTGGCGAAATCGCACGCGTATGTTAGAGGAGAATTTTATTGGGCCAATTGTCCGCCGAGACTTGAAGAGCCCGATTGAGGATTGGGGCCGTATGATAGCCCAAGATTTAATCTGGCCTCGTTTTCGAATTACCTGGTATCAGGCGTTAAAAGCTCGACTGATGAGGAATTACCTGAGCCTGTTTGTGCTGTTGTTGGTTTGTTGGATCTTGAAGATTAGTTTAGCATTGGACAATGCATTGGTGACTCGCCAATTCGAGTTGTCCCTTTCACCCGATTACAATAATGGAATACGGGTCATCGCTTCGTGGGCGTCGCTGGTATTTGTCGGTTGCCTCTACGGCTACTTATTGGGTGTTATATTGCTTGCCCGACCGACCAGCAAACCGGAAGAGGAGTATTGGCAGGTTGGGGGGGTAAAAGCCGAAACGATGCCGATATTAGATCGATAGGCTCCAGTGCAAAACGTTTATTTATGCCTGGGTATCTAACTCGCGATTTTAATCGACCGATTCAAACACAAGATCCAAAACTTACGCCAAAAACGTTCGTCTTACCGTCGATTTCGCTTTATCATGTCGGCACCCCGATCGAAAATCTTTTCTCTTCGATCGCGAGCGAATTGTCCCGCTTCATTTTGTTGGGCCAGTAGATCGTGGTAGATTGCCAAGGTAAAAACACATTTCAGCTCTTTGATGCGAAAATCAATGTAACTCGATTCCTCGACAGAAAGTTCGCCATCGAGGTAAGCTTGCATCTTCTCGGGAGCAGGGACACAGACTTGGTTGCGACGCCATATTTCGGCTACGGTGTGAACGCCCGCATTTCTTCTGGCGTTGATTTTAGATAGCCGTTGCAACAATTCCGGATGCTGTCTCAGTTCCGTCTCTAAAACTGCCGCGCGCCCTGGTTCGAGGGACTCGTCGAGATACGAGTCCAATTCAGCGTCGGTAAATTCAATCATCAAACAAAATCCATGGCTCTTGGCGACCGGTTGCTACCCATTTCACTTTGCTAATGGGATTCTTGGAAATCGTTCTTCACGATCCGGCGGCAAGTATTATTTTGCCGTACGCCTGAAATCATTATTTACAGAAAGCAGTATTATACAAGGTAGCAAATTAATTGAAATTGGGTGATTGGCCTATTCAATTTCCTCAGCTGAAATTCTTACTTAAATGCGAAATAGGGTTTAGGCACCGGTTCAGACGCGTCGTAACGATCCGAAATGCCCTTCAAAAATGCTCAAAGAAAACGGTCAAACTGCTTGGCAATTTGCTCAGAAAACCTTAAATTTTAACTGCTTGGTGGTTGTAGGAAATGATCCGCTACGGTCTTCAATAGACTATTTAGTCATCTCACCCTCTGCTATCCGGAAACCACTGCATGAATCATATTTTAACCCGAGACGTTGAATTGAAAGATAAAATTAATCACCGAGCCGATATTGATAGCTGGGAATCCCGTGTTGATTTGGAAGCGATTCAAGAGGCCGTCAAAACGATCCTGACAGCCGTTGGAGAAGATCCCGAACGATCGGGATTGATCGAAACGCCACGGCGGGTTGCCAAGATGTATGCCGAAATGTTCGCGGGAATGAACACCGACCCAGGTCGTCATATGCAAGTGACTTTTCCGGAGAATTACGACGAAATGGTACTGGTACGCGATATCGGGTTCACCAGCATGTGCGAACATCATCTGTTACCTTTTTATGGCGTGGCCCACGTGGGGTATATTCCCAATGGAAAAGTAACCGGACTCAGTAAATTAGCTCGGGTTGTGGAGGAAGTTTCACGACGCCCACAAGTTCAAGAGCGTATGACACAAACGATCGCTGATTTGATTGACGAGCGTTTATCGACTCAGGGGGTAGCCGTCGTGGTCAGCGCTGAGCATTCTTGTATGACGATCCGGGGGATTCGAAAGCCAGGTAGTTCTACCGTCACCAGTGCCCTGCGAGGAGTCTTCAAGGAGGATCAAGCAACGCGGGCGGAATTCATGTCGCTGATTGGTCAGTGCAAGCTGAGGTAGTGTTCGCTTTTAGCGATGGGCGGATTGGAATTTATGATTTATTGCACGTTTTGTGGTATGGCTCATGTACCTAAGGACGGCAATTATCTGCTTAACAATCATCTGTGTAACGTTGTGTCCCGCGACAAATGGAAATCGGCCATTCGAAAATCAAAATAAAGATTAGATGACGCGTCTGCTATCGTGTTCAAAAGTAGCAACTGCCGTTCATTAACCCTCAAGACTGCCCACTGAAATTAAACCGACGAAAGTTCATCATTTTCATAAACCGGCCCAATTAGTGGCAATTTTTTAGCTTGAAGGTACTCGAAAAATCGCCACTTTCCGCAACAAACGCACCGAGAGGGCTTGAAAAAGCAGACCGCTCCCAACGTTAAAACAGCCATAAAACCTAATAAGAATGGTGAAAACTCAAAAGTGAAGTGGAATTCTTCACGAAAACAGTTGTGGCAATGTTTCGGTAAAGACCGGCAGTTTTGCCATGGGGGGTCAACTTGAAAACCATCGAGGAGTTGATTAATCATTGAGTGGCTGGGTGATTAGGCTTTCAAGGTTTGATTCTGTTAAGTGATGTTGAGCGTAATTTTCTTTATTTTGCTTGTCGAGATTTGGAAAACAAGTAAAAAACTCGGTTTTCGAGCGAATGTCACATCCTTTATCGTTATCCAGATGCTTTATCGTTATTTTTAGCAAATTCTGATTGATCGACAGGATCATCAGATGTCGAAAATAGATACAATCAGGAGAATGACAAAACCCTGCAACCCAATCGTTAAAGTTGCTATAATGGGCGTCGTTGCGATCGGTATATCGCATTACCCTGACATTTGTAACTGCCAGCATTAACGTCAAGACTGATTAATATACGACTGCGTTATTTTAGTTTGCTGAGTTTAAGAAGACAGTTCGGCCGGAAATGCAAATTTGCTCAGATCATTCATTAGCTTGGCAAAAGTTTACTTTTTTATTTTGTCGATAATGTTTAATTCGGCAGTAGAGATGCCCCTGAGAGTTAATGG
>JBGTHU010000706.1:0-3606 GCA_041745975.1 Mariniblastus sp. | reverse complement strand
GACGTGCTCTTCCGGCGGAAGAAAATTAGACGAAGACCCCGACGCGTTCATTCCCAACTTTCGATGATGATCTCACCTTCCTGTTTTCCAGGAAGTGGGTTGTTTTTGAGGCTGGCAACATAAACCGAGACCAACACGATGTAATTGGGGTGACTGAGACGACTTTTCCAGGCCGGCATCGCCCCATTGGCGGCGCCCTCTTCTACAACTTTTACAATGTCTTCGATATTGCGGACGTTTTTCCAATAATTGTCTGTCAAATTTGGACCGACACCGCCTTCTCCTTTGCTCCCATGGCAATTGGCACAATTCGTCTTATAGATCGACTCGCCGAATTCCAGCCACTTTATATCGTCGCCTGTTGCATTAAGGAATTTCAGCAGCGTCTCGCGATCCCCTTTTAGTTCACCAATTTCCTTAAAACTGGCTTCGGTTACTCGGTTTTTGTGAGCCTGGTATTGGCCGTAAATTGTGCGGGAATCCGGGCCTGCATGGAAATAGAGATAGTACAGTGGCGAGAAAATGATGCTGGCCCAAAACAAAAATTTCCACCAACCCGGCAATGGGTTGTCATATTCCTGAATGCCATCATAGCTATGGCTGGTCAACGGATCATTTAAAATGTCACTTTCCGGTGTTACCAAAGGGGTGACTTCCTGATCGGCAACGTAAGCATTTCCTTCAACAGACTCACTCATTTATATTTCTCCTCTAAGTCATCTAAAACGACATTGGCTTGATGGTTAGCAGTTTCGGACTTGGTCATCAACGTGCGAATGACAACGGCCACAAACACAGCGGCGAAAATCAACAGCGAAATCTCTGCAAAGATCGCTGCATTGAACTGATTTAAGACATGCTTAATCATTGATTCGCTCCCTCGCTGGTCGCCCCACTTGCGGGCGTCCCATCGACTCCCTCGGAGGCGACTTCAGCAGTCGCCCCTTCAGAAGGATCTTCCGCTGGCGGTGGGTCATTGAATAAATCGACACCCAACCGTTGCATGTACGCGATCAGGGCAACAATTTGCGTTTCATCCAACGGCGATTCCTGTCGCCCGTAGAATACCAGTTGTTGGTCTCCTTCGATCCACCAACCGTGTCGCGCCGTCAAAACGGGACGGCCATCTTGCAAAATCAATTGATCGTTCGCATCGAATTCCAAATTCCCGGTCGGCGTCAAATCTTGCGCGATGAGATCAGCGACAATTTGTCGAGCCTGAGCGCGTGCATCCTCGACCGGATCCAAATTCAGATTCCCGGTGAATGGGTGGTAGGGAACTCCCAGTGCACTCAGAGCGCTCATTCGAGTTGGTAAATCCTTGTAATTCAGTTTCTTCAAAAGGTGAGGATAGGCAGGCATGATACTGCCGGTCGTCATACTCTCCGGATTGAGGAAATGCAAGAAATGCCAGAGGTTTGTCTTTAAGCCACCCTCCCGAGACAAATCGGGCCCAATGCGGCGGGAACCCCACTGGAACGGACGATCATACATACCTTCCTCAACGCGTGAGTACTCGCCATACCGCATCGTCTCCGCTAACATCGGACGAATCTGTTGCGAGTGGCAATTATAACACCCCTCGGCAATGTAAATATCTCGGCCCAGTGATTCCAATGGGGTATACGGCTTGATATTGTCCGATTGAGGCACATTCGCACGAATCAGGAACGAGGGGATCAAGGAAAAGGCCGAAGCGATCAAAACGGCAATGGTCACCCAGATTGTAAATTTCACCGGTGTCGCTTCCCAACTGCGGTGCCATTCCATCTGCTCAAGGCGATCTATCTTGTTGGCCATTTCCAACACGGGAGCACCCGCCAAACGCGATTGAGTCTGCTTCACGGGCTCAACGTAAATTTTTGATAAAGGAGCGGCCTGGATCACCGGCACGTCATAAATTGCTGGTCGCGTCCGCCAAGTCATAAAGTAGTTGTAAGCCATCAACAAGATTCCGGCGACGTACAACACACCCCCAAAAACTCGCGCCCACCACATCGGGATCGTCGAATTGACCGTATGCACAAATTCTGGGAATCGCAGCGTTCCGTCGTCAGTTAAAGCACGCCACATCAACCCCTGAGTTAGGCCGGCAACGTAGATCGGAATGATGTACAGCAATATCCCCAATGTTCCCAACCAAAAATGCCACGTCGCCAATGAATTGCTGTACAGCCGCGTCTGGAACAAGCGAGGAAGCAACCAATAGATCATGCCAAACGTCATAAAACCATTCCACCCCAACGCGCCCGAGTGGACGTGAGCAATGGTCCAATCTGAATAGTGCGACAACGCATTGATTGACTTGATTGACAACATCGGCCCTTCAAAGGTCGACATGCCATAGAAAGTGATTCCCACGACAAAAAACTTGAGTACTGGATCCGAGGCAACCTTGTACCACACGCCGCGCAACGTCAGCAGGCCATTAATCATCCCGCCCCAGCTGGGCATCCACAACATCAGTGAAAACACCATCCCCAATGTCGACGCCCAGGTCGCAATCGACGTATAGTGCAAGTGGTGAGGCCCTGCCCAGATATAAATAAAGACCAACGACCAAAAGTGAATGATCGACAGCTTGTAGGAGAAAACGGGACGCTCCGCCGCCTTCGGAAGAAAGTAATACATCAATCCCAAAAAGGGAGTCGTCAAAAAGAAAGCCACTGCATTGTGACCATACCACCACTGCATCATGGCATCTTGAGCGCCGGCATAAACGGAATACGACTTAAACAACCCCGCCGGCACAACCAAATTGTTAAACACATGCAAGATAGCTACCGTGACAATCGTGGCAATGTAAAACCACAATGCCACGTACAGGTGCCGCTCACGACGGTTAACTAGCGTCATCAAAAAGTTAGTACCAAAAATGAACAACCAAACAACTGCAATCGCGATGTCAATCGGCCATTCCAGTTCCGCGTATTCCTTTGATTGAGTGATCCCCAGCGGTAGGGTAATAGCCGCTGAAACGATGATCGCTTGCCATCCCCAAAAATGCAATCGACTGAATACGTCGCTCCACATCCGAGCCTTGCATAAACGCTGCGTCGAGTAGTAGACCGCTGCGAAAATAGCATTTCCCGCAAATGCAAATATTGCCGCGTTGGTGTGCAATGGCCGGAGCCTTCCGAAAGAAATATACTCAAGCACCGCCAGTTGCGGCATCACCAACAACACCGCGACGATTAAACCGGCCACGGTTCCGACGATCCCCCAGACCAAGGTGGCCAACATGAACATTCGGACAATTTGGTCGTCATACGAAAACGAGTCTAATTGAAGACCCGTTGGTGACGTGGATGTACCCCTTGAAACTGCTTTTTTTTCTTGCGATAAGCTCATCTTGATATTCGCGATCTAAAATTCCAATTAATCCTAACAATATTAACAAACGGGAACCGTTCGAATGAAAAAACGACTCACAAGCCGGATAAGTTGCCTGCATCCAATTTCATCGTCACCTAAATCAAGTGTCTCGAACTCACTCCATCGACCTCATTGGCACTGTACCGTTGGCGAAACTCACCTCGAGAAATTTTGTAATCTTCAACATTCAACAGCAACCCACTAATTCCCAAGTCGACATAAATTGAATTT
>JBGTHU010000705.1:0-1567 GCA_041745975.1 Mariniblastus sp. | reverse complement strand
GTGCCGAGCCAGATCTTGTTTGACTTTGATTTAAAATGATCGACCCAGTTCCAAACGACGAAATTTCTGCTGCGGCAATGCCGGTCTCCGCTGCCAACGATGTGGCGGATTTGGAGTCGACATTTCAGGTGGGGGATGTCGCGATGCATTTAATCTTTCTAAGTTTGGCAGGGATAGTGATTTTGGCTTCGTTTATCTTGGAGAGTGGCGGGAAATCGGGTGTCCATTTGCCGGGGCGAAAGAACCCTTTGCCGGTGATGTGCAGCAGCCGCATGATTTTTGGAATCAATTGCCCGGGTTGTGGAATGACACGGTCATTCATCGCGATTAGTCGAGGGAACTTTTCGATGGCTTGGGAGTTGAATCGAGCCAGCTTTTTGGTTTACGCTTTTGTGGCAATCCAAATCCCTTGGCATTTGACGCAATTGTTGCGAATCTGGCTGGGCCATTGGCCAATATTTTGGCCAGCCCTCTATTATTTGCCAATCGGTTTGGCGGCAGCGCTGATTTTGAATTGGATGCTGCAGTTCGCCGGTTTTTAGGCGAACGCCAGCCGTTCGAGCCAGGCCGGACGGCTTGCGCCGTTCCGCTAACACTTGCCTTTCAAGATACCAGCTGATATCCGGAAAGACTACGAAGTCGTGTTGAGACCTTGTTGGCAACGCTTAATGGCGGTGGAGAAGGGAATCAATGATCCCCGCAAATCGACATTCTTTCGCAGCCATGAGCTGAGAATTAATTGCACATGCGTTTCGAATAAGGATTGAGGGAGAACGATTCTGGCTGCTGAAATTCGCTCTAATTTTTCAGCGGTCTTCAGGCATTGATGGTGGGTTTGGGGGCTGGGCAAGCTACCGATCAATCGTCCGCCACATAACAAGACCCAAATCGATTGATGCTGATTGCCGGGCAAATCCAACACACCATGCAGTTCGATGCGGGCCGATCGAATACCGGTCATTCTCCGGTGCAGCCAATTCAGGTTCTTCAGGTGATCGCGGAGCGCAGCGGCTCGCTCGTACCTTTGTTGGCCAGCGGCATCGGCCATTTGTTGTTCGATTTGAGCCAGAATGGTGAGGTCGCGACCCTCCAAAAAATTGATCAAATGGGCGACTTGAGATTGGTAGTCCGCACTCCCGCAGAATCCGGCACAAGGCCCTGAGCAGGTTTCCAATTCGTGACGAATGCACTTGGCACTGTGGGGATCGGCGAACAAACGGAGTTGATCGGCGTACTCAAAACCTGTCTGATCGGGACAGTCCCTTAAACGAAAGACATGACTGACACTGAGGACCGCGTTCCGCATCCAACCGGTACCGGCAACCGGCCCGAACAGTCTTTGAGCTCGATTGGAGAGTTGCTGAGTCATGAAAACTTTGGGGGCGACCCCACCGCTGATCCCCAAGTAAGCGGGTTGTCGGCGAGTCGGTTGGCCTTGCGTGTTGAAGTCCGGTCGCCAACGATAGATCAGCTCTTGTTCGCGGATCAGTGCTAACAATTCGTGCGAAACGGGTTCCCAAACCAGTTGGTGGCTGTGCCGCCGTATCTTGTCGGCTTTTTCGTCCGA
>JBGTHU010000704.1:0-9106 GCA_041745975.1 Mariniblastus sp. | reverse complement strand
GTCGCTGAAAACCATATCCCCTTCGTCCGACCAGGCATGGAAGTTCGTGTTGAAGTCCCCGCCTTTCCGCAAAAAATATTGACCGGGAAAGTGTCAGCCATTATCCCCCAAGCCGATATAAGAGCCCGTTCGTTTCCTGTGCACGTGCGAGTCGAAAACGAAGTCTCCGCCGACGGTCCCATGCTTAAGGCGGGGATGTTCGCCCGCGTGGAAATACCGACTGGCGAAAGAACAACTTCGTTAATGGTTCCTAAAGACGCGATTGTTTTAGGAGGGATCCAGCCGGTTGTATTTGTGGTCAATAACTCTGCCAGCAGCAATCAAACTATCGATTTAAATCGGAAAACCGACAACTCCCAAGCAAACCAAGCTTCTCAAACTTCCCGAGTTTCACCGGTCACCGTGCAGTTGGGTGTCGCCTCCGGAGATCTGATCGCGGTGCGTGGCGAATTGCAAAAAGATCAATGGGTCATCGTGGAGGGAAACGAACGGCTTCAAGCCGATCAAGTCGTCAACATTACGGGCACCCGAGAACCACCGGCGGAAAGCTCGCCCGCACCTGCATCTTCACCTGCTTCCTCACCCTCACCTGCTTCCCTGCCGATCCCCTGATCTCCGAACTGATTGATATCTTTTTTCCAGCGATTCACGCACGGTTCGCCATTTGCTCAAGAGATCATATTTAAGCCACGAAATCCATGTCAATTATTCAAAATTTTGTAGACAACCCCGTCAAAGTCTCAGTTGCCGCGTTGCTGTTGGTGCTGTTCGGTTTTGTGGCTCTCACGCGTTTGCCTTTGCAGTTAACCCCTGAGGTTCAAAGTCCGACTTTGACTGTCGATACCACCTGGCCCGGGGCCAGCCCTCAGGAAATCGAACGCACCATTACCATCGAACAGGAAGAGCAACTCAAGTCGATCGAGGGATTGGTCAAAATGACATCCAATTGTTCGAATTCCAACTCTCGTATCACACTGGAGTTTCAAGTCGGATCCGACTTGCAATCCGCCCTACTGAAAGTCAACAGCCGTTTGCAACAAGTTCGATCTTACCCGATCGATGCGCTGCGACCGGTGATCTACACATCGGATCTCTCCGATCGCCCGATCGCTTGGTTCAACATGAACAGTCGCCTTCCTGAACCTGAAGCGATTGAGGCTTTTCTGCAACGATATCCGCAGCGGCAACCGGAAATCGACGCTGCCTTGAAGGCTCACAATAAAGGGGTGGCCATGTTGCGATTGAGAAACTCCGCCAAAGAGTTTCCCGAACTCAATGAAATTCTCCCTCCTGCTGATCGAAATATTAACGAACTGCGAGTATTGGCCGAGGAGGAGATTGAAGCCCGATTCGAACGGGTTAAAGGTGTGGCCCAGTCCGAGGTTTATGGCGGATTGACCCAAGAAATTCAAGTCATTGTCGATCCAGAGAGATTGGCTGCCAGAAATTTAACACTAACCGACATGGGCAACGTTTTGCGAGCGCAAAACGTAGACACGTCGGCTGGCGATTTTTGGGACGGCAAGCGGCGTTGGATCGTCCGCTCACTGGGCCAGTTCCGCAGCGCTCAAGCGGTCGAGGAGCAGCTGCTGGCCGTGGTGGATAACGCCCCCGTGTTGATCGGTGATGTCGCCGAGGTTAAATTGGGATTTAAGAAAGCTGAGAGTGTCGTGCGGCGTTTTGGTGAGTCGACGATTTCCGTCAACGCCCGCCGCGAAGTCGGTGCCAATGTGTTGGAGGTGATGCACGAACTCAAACGAGTCGCTGCAGAAATCGATGAAGAAGTTCTCAAACCGCTGGGGTTGCAACTGATCCAGGTTTATGACGAAACGGAATATATCGATTCGTCACTCGCCCTGGTTCAGCAAAATATTTTTATCGGTGGCGCATTGACGATGATTGTATTGATGCTGTTCTTGCATTTTGGTTATCGCGCCGTTTTTGTAGTTCCCCTGATCGTATTGTCGTCGCTGGCTGCGGCGTTCATTAATCCATGGTTCTTTGTCTTGCTGTTGGCATTTATTTTAGGGGCAGGATTGTGGTTCGCTCGCGGCGCATTGGTCGTAGCAACCGCGATTCCGATCAGCATTATCGCTTCCTTTTTGGTAATGCAGTTGCTGGGCAGATCATTAAATGTGATCAGTTTGGCGGGCATGGCATTCGCCGTCGGCATGTTGGTCGACAACGCGGTGGTGGTCTTGGAGAATATTTTTCGGCATTATGAGCGAGGCAAGTCCCCCTTTCGAGCCGCCGTTGAAGGTGCCCAAGAAGTATTCGGTGCTGTGTTTGCATCGACGGTCACCACGGTGGCGGTTTTCTTGCCGATTGTGTTTGTGCAGGAAGAGGCGGGTCAACTGTTTCGTGATATGGCATTGGCAATTAGTTCCGCCGTGTTGGTGTCGCTGTTGGTTTCTCTGTCCGTGATCCCAACTTTAGCCTCTCGTCTGTTGGACGAAATTTCGGAACAACAACCTCCCCTGCAAGCTGATGGAGCCACTTCGCAAGCCCCTGATGTCGCGAATACAAAATCACATCGCCCCAGTCAGACGAACCAAAAAAAATCTCGTCTGCTGTGGTTGGTCGCATGGGTGGCCACCGGTCTGCGGACATTAGGGCAATCGATCAGCAACACGGTACTGGCGATCAACCGCTGGGTGCAATTAAGCAAGCTTCGTCAATTGAGTGTTTTGGTGACAATGGTCGGTATTTCGGTTGGCTTGAGTTGGTTATTGTGGCCCCGAGTGGAATACTTGCCAGCAGGCAATCGCAACATGACCAATGGCATCCTCTTGCCGCCACCCAGCTACAATTTGGACCAAGTGATCCAAATCAGCAATGTGTTTGACCAGGGATTGCGGCCCTATTGGGACACGGATCCCGATAGCCCTGCTGCCGCCGAACTGGATCACCCCTTGGTGGGAGACTTTTACTTTGTTGCTGGGAGATCGGTGTTTATGGGGATCTCCTCCTATGACCCATCGCAAGCGGCGGGCATGGTCGATCTGTTGAGATCGGTAGGATCGAATATTCCCGGTTCGGTGATGATTGCCAAACAATCCAGTTTGTTCGAGGGACGTGGTTCCGGCGGTCGGACGATAGAAATTGAATTTACTGGGCCGGACCTAGAAACGTTGGTTCAGCTGGGTGGACAAGCAATGGCCAAGGCCGGTCAAATTTTGCCCGATTCGCAAATTCGCCCCGTACCCAGTCTCGATCTATCAATGCCGGAAATTCACATCAAACCGAAACTGATGCAGGCCGCCGAGCTAGGTGTTTCGTCACAAGATCTGGGGTTTGCAGCGAATGCATTAGTCGACGGAGCCTATATTGGTGATTATTTTCTGGATGGACGGAAGATCGACATTACCTTGATGGGAGTCGGCTCATACTCCGATTCAACGGAAAAGATTGAGCAGTTGCCGGTTGCCACTCCCTCGGGACACCTGGTACCACTTTCCGCAGTGGCCGATGTGACTTGGGCCAGTGGGCCTGAGCAAATCTTGCGACGAGAACGTTCGCGAGCCATCACGATCGAGGTTTCGCCACCTGCAGATGTCTCATTGGAATTGGCAATGCAGCGAATCGAAGCGGAAATCTTGGCTCCCATGATCGCCAGCGGCCAATTGGGCGGGCCGTATCGAGCGGCCTTGGCAGGTACGGCTGATAAATTGACCGGCGTAAAACATACCTTTTTTGGAAAATGGGAGGGATGGGATATCGACAGCCTTGTCAGCGTCTTGACCAGCCAATTTGTGTTGGTGCTGTTGGTGACTTACCTGTTGATGGCCGGTCTGTTCGAGTCCTGGCTCTACCCCTTGGTGATTATCCTGTCGGTTCCGCTGGGGGCGGTCGGTGGCATCTTGGGTCTGAATGCCCTGAATATTTATTTGGCGTCGATCGGACAAGCACCTCAGCAATTGGATGTGTTGACAATGTTGGGGTTTGTAATGTTGGTGGGCACCGTGGTTAACAACCCAATCCTGATCGTCCATCAATCACTTAATCTAATGCGGAATGAGGGCCTCGGATCAAAGGAGGCGATTCTGCAAAGTGTCAACACGCGAGTTAGACCAATCTTCATGACGACCACCACGACGGTGTTGGGTCTGATGCCGCTGGTTGTATTTCCCGGAGCCGGCAGCGAGTTGTACCGCGGATTGGGAAGCGTGGTGCTGGGTGGGTTGGTCGTTTCTACAGTGTTTACCTTGGTCCTGGTACCTACCTTGTTGAGCCTGACGGTGGATGCAAAGCAAGCCTGGGAGTGGTTGGTTGGCTGGGTTACCGGACGATCAGAGCATTTGGCAAGCATGTTGCCGCAACGTTAACCCTTGGGGTTCCGATCCTATGGTACTTAAATGGCTGAAATCTTGGAAACGAAAACGGATTCTGGCAGCACCCATTTCCTCTATGCTCGAGTTCCAAATCGCGGCTGCCATTCCCTGGTTCGATTCCTGGACCCCGTCCCAACGCCAGAAAGCAGTCGATGATGTTCGGATTTTTATCGCGGAAACGAATTGGGAAGGCTGCGATGGCCTCGCATTGAACGATGAAATCAAGACCGTCATCGCCTCCCAAGCCGCCATGATGCTGACCGGAATCCAGGGTTATGTCTTTGATGGAGTGCACACCGTTCTGGTCTATCCTGGCTCTTTTAAGCGAACCATGCAAAATGGGTTGGTGGTCAGTGACAGTCGGCTGGCCGGTCAAGCTTGGCTGCGGGGCCCGATCATTCTCTCCTGGCCCGACGTCGCCCAGTCTTGGTTGGGACACAACGTCGTCGTGCATGAACTGGCCCACCATTTAGATGGGATCGATGGTGATATGAGTGGTGATCCGATTTTCGAAACGGTCAACGATCAAGAAAATTGGAACCGAGTTGCCAGTGATGAGCTCGCCCGCCTCAAGCAACATTTAGAACAGGGGCAATCGACCGTGCTCGATCCCTATGGTGCCAGTAATCGAGCCGAGTTTTTTGCGGTCGCTTGTGAAGCTTTTTTCGAGATCCCTCAGTCATTGCATCAACACCATTTGGAACTTTATGATTGCTTGAAGAAGTATTTTCAAGCCGATCCCTTGAGTTGGGAAAATGCGCAACGTTAAATTAGATTTAGCTAAGGCCGGGACTCAGTTGAATGAGCAATCAATACTTCTCGTTTTCCACCGGGGGGGCCTCGCCGTTTTTCGATTTCAAATCCCGCTTCGCGTAAACGACGTTGAATCTCTGACTTGACGCAATAGGTTACCAATCGACCCCGCCCTCGCAACAGTTGCCGAAGTCGCTGAAACAATTCCAGACTCCACAATTCCGGCGCCACTTCCGGACTGAACGGATCGTGGTAGATCGCATCAAAACGATCTTCATCCCGGTTCTTAAAACAGAGAACATCCAAATCATGGATGACTTTAATTGTCACCGGCCCTGCAGCGGCGACTTTAACAACGCCTGCCTCGGAGCCTCCGGCCTCAAAGAGTTTTGCCTTGAACAGATCATAAGCCGGTTGGCAAGCATCGAGTTGGCGATGAGCCAATTCGTCAATCAAGTTGGCATTCAACCAATTCGGTTCGACACTTATGTAATCCAGCAATATCGATCGGGAACACTCGTTATGTGATACCGACGCCGGGGAAGGTCCAGAAGGGCGCGCATTTAGCGCGGTCGAGGCGGTGGTCCAGAAATTCAGTCCCGTTCCGAATCCGATCTCTAACACCCGCGTGGGCAGGAGTCGGCTTAAGCGATCAACAACGCCGCTGTTGACCAAAAAGACAAGTTCGGTTTCAGCGAGCGCCCCCGATTCAGAATGCCAAGTCGTTCCCGTTGAAATTTTGCGAAGTGTACGCGATCCATCATCGCAGACAACGATCTCCAAGTCATCGCAGTCAGTCGCAATCACCCGGCGATTTCGCATTACCTTTTTTCGGCAATTCGCAACATCGCGTGTGCCTGGGCCAGCGAACGTTGCTTCAGCGCCATCGCTTCCTCGGTCGGTGCCTTCAACCTTTCGGCAGTATCGAGTGCTGTCTTGGCTTTCTCCAGATCAATGCTACTGCTGGGCAAACTGCGTCCTGTCAGCACCGTCATTGTCGAACCCGAAATTTGAACCGTGCCACCTTCAATATAAAAGTTTTGGTCTTTGCCTTGCCAGCGGACTCGCAATTCACCAGGTGCCAAACGCCCGATCAGTGGCGAGTGGCCCGGCAGCACGCCCAATTCGCCGTCGCTCATCGGGATGACGACTGACTCCACCATTTCATCGAAAGTGGTTTTTTCAGGCGTTACGACTACAAGTTTAAGGTCAGTTGGCATGATTCAAATCGTGAGTAAGCAAGTCAAATGGCTTGAGAGTAACAATTGATTGGAGTTCAGTGAACACTGGGGTGGCAAAAAAGCAACTTTTCGGCCTGTCTGTTACATAAATGGCGAAGCATTGGGGTGGCAGGATTTAGGTTTATTTCGCCTTAGGCTTTCGCGGCCATTCGTTTGGCCTGTTCCTCGGCCTGCTCGATCACACCGACATACATGAATGCATCTTCAGGCAGATGATCCCATTTCCCGTCGCATAACTCCTCAAAGCTGCGAATCGTCTCGGACAGTGGCGTGATCTCTCCCGATTTTCCGGTAAAGACCTCGGCCACCAAAAACGGTTGAGACAAAAATCGCTCGATCCGCCGAGCTCGATGGACGACAATTTTGTCTTCTTCGGAAAGTTCATCGATACCCAAAATCGCAATGATATCCTGCAACTCACGATATCGCTGAAGCGTCTGTTGGACACGGCGGGCGATCGCATAGTGACGCTCGCCGACGTAAGCCGGGTCAAGAATCCGGGAACTTGATGCCAGCGGATCGACCGCTGGGTAAATCCCTTTTTCGGAAATTGAGCGTTCCAAATACAAAAACGCATCTAGCTGGCCGAACGCCGTTGCCGGAGCGGGGTCGGTCGGGTCATCGGCGGGCACATAGACGGCTTGCACCGAGGTGATCGCCCCTTTTTTGGTCGAAGCGATTCGCTCTTGCAGCGCACCCATTTCCGTTGCCAACGTCGGTTGGTAACCGACCGCTGAGGGCATCCGTCCCAGCAGAGCGGAAACTTCGGAACCGGCTTGGGAGAAGCGGAAAATATTATCCACGAACAACAGCGTATCCTTCCCGGTAGTGTCTCGGAAATGCTCGGCCATGGTCAGCGCGGTCAACGCCACTCGCAGACGGGCACCCGGTGGTTCGTTCATTTGACCGAAGACCATCGTGGTCTGCTCGATGACCTTGCGACCGGTTTGGCCGATTTCAGTTTCTTGCATCTCCAGCCAAAGGTCCGTTCCTTCGCGGGTACGTTCACCGACACCGGCAAAAACGGAAAAACCGCCGTGGGAACTGGCAATTCGAGCGATTAATTCGGTCAGGATAACCGTCTTACCCAAACCGGCACCACCGAACAATCCGGCCTTGCCCCCCCTCACGAAAGGGGTTAGCAAATCAACCACTTTGATCCCCGTTTCGAACAATTCGGTGTTGGTTGACAATTCTGAAACGGAAGGGGCCGATTGGTGAATCGCTCGTTTTTCCGAGGCGGCGACTGCGCCGCGACCATCGATTGCTTCTCCCAACACGTTGAACACCCGCCCTAGCGTCGCTTCACCAACGGGAACGGAAACCGGAGCCCCGACATCGACGCAATCGGATCCACGTCGAAGCCCTTCGGTTGATCCCAATGCAACGCAGCGTACCCTACCCCCACCCAGGTGCTTGGAAATTTCACCAACCAAGGTCGATTTGCTTTCTCCGGTGTTGATTTCAACTTTGACTGCGTTGTAAATAGGTGGCAGCATTCCCTCGGGGAATTCGGCATCAAACGTTGATCCGATGACCTGGGTAATTTTTCCAATTTTAGCCATTATTAGCAATCCAAAACTTAAAAATGATTATTCTACTTGTTTAAGCGATGTCGAAATGTGCAAATGTACCTTTGAGCAATACACTCGAATCGCCGTTTCTAAAAAATTCGCTTGGTTCTTCCGTTTCTAATTTTCCAACGCCTCAACACCGCCGATGACTTCCATGATCTCACCTGTAATTTGGCCTTGGCGGGCTCGGTTATAAGTGCTGGAAAGATTCTTAATCATATCTCCCGCACTCTCAGTCGCACTTTTCATGGCAATCATGCGGGCGACTTGTTCGCTGACAGCCGCATCCAAAAAGCACTTGAAGAGTTTGACCTTGAAACTCGTTGGCACAATCTCTTCCAAAATACTTTTTGCCGATGGAATGAACTCGTACAGCGATTCACCCGTAGCGACCGAATCGGGATATACGGGCGTATCGGCGCCCTCTAAACTGCCCAGTGGCAAGAGCGTCTCATTGACGATTCGCTGCTTGGCCACCGTATGGAACTTGGTGTAAGTCACATCCAACCGATCCAATTCACCCGATAGATAGGACCGCAGATACCGATCGGCAATCGCTTCAACCTGTTCAAAAAGAGGTTGGTCATCGAATTGAGTGAAGGATTGATTGACAGGAATCTCGCGGAATTTGAATCCTGAAATTCCGCGTTTGCCGCTGACTTCCAATTTCAAACTAGGAATCGTTTCCAGCAATTCTCGCCGAATTTTAGTCGCCAAACGAATGGCGTTACCATTGTAACCACCGCAGAGCCCCCGGTTGCCGGTCAAAACCAACAGCGTCGCGGACTTGGTTTCTTCGGGAGCTTGCAAAAGGGGGTGAGAAACTTCCAAGCCGGCACGAGCCAAATCGCTGACGATCTCAGTTATCCGCCGAGTGTAATCGTTTGCATTGGTGGCGCGATCCATTGCCTTTTTAAATCGGGCAGTGGCGATCAATTCCATCGTCCGCGTAATCTTGCGGATATTTCGAATCGATTTGCGTCGTTTGTCAAGTGCTCGAGCGTTGGCCATGATTTACTAAAATGGATTAAAATTTTCCCTGTCGAATGTGCTGATTACCAAAATGTTGACAATCGTTTTGGCCGGAAAGGCCATCCATTGCAACCGGTCAATTGATCTGATTATCGGAACGATCGGTTGAACTCTTCGATCGCCTCGGTTACCAGGCGAGTCGTGTCATTTTCGGGCTTATTCATATCAAAGCCGG
>JBGTHU010000703.1:0-4924 GCA_041745975.1 Mariniblastus sp. | reverse complement strand
TTCCAGGTATCAAGTTTTACACAAGCCGGATGATCTTCACATATGAACCCATTTTGGTGATAATTTTCCTAATTTTCCTTCTCTAAATCGCATAAAATCACAAAAAGTTGATGCCCGCCGATAATTTCTGTGATCCATTCGGCGGAAAAGCAGTTCCCCAATTGGCATTGATTTAAAACAAATGTTTAATACACTTGTTTGATTGGTGCCCTGGCAAACCTTAGGGCGATCTGAAGCACGTCTTCCAAGTGCCTCGAAACAAGAATGGTTATTTGATCTTCCTCCACTACCTGTTTACTTATGCAAAGTGACTCCACACGCGACCGAATTTTGAATGCCGCGGGCCCCATTTTTGCCCAAAAGGGCTTCAAAAAAGCAACGGTTCGGGAGATCTGTCAAGCTGCCGAGGTCAATTTAGCCAGCGTCAATTATTACTTTGGTGATAAGTCCAGCCTGTACAGGGCGACTTTGGAATTGGCGCGACAGCTGCGATCCCAAGAACACCCGATTCCCTCCTTCGAATATGGGACTTCGCCTGAAGAAAAGTTAAATCAAATGATCCGGTCGTTGGTGATGCGATTATTGCCGCAAAAATCGGAACCATGGCCGGTGCGGCTAATGATGCGTGAGGTCTTCAATCCGACCGAAGTGGCCGACGATTTAATCACCAGCTATTTCCGTCCTTTTTTCGACTCATTATTGACCGTGGTGGATGATGTTCTGGGGTATCGATTAAATGAAAATGAAAGAACTCAAATCGGCATGAGCATCATTGGTCAATGTTTAGTCTATCGAACATCTCAAGCGATGATCCAGCGGATGTTTACGGAAGCGGAGCGAGAGTCGTTCACTGCGGATCAGCTAACCCAACGTATCCATGAATTCACGCTGGCCGCATTGAAGGGGATCACTCCCGCGACTCTGCCTGAGACAGTATCGATCAACCAAAAAAACTAATACTTTACAAACAATCTTAAAGCGTTCCCCTCAGTGACAACAACGAATATGCCCACAACCATTCAAACACATAAAACCCAACACGGTACCAAGCGGGAAATTGTCAAGTATCTGATTTCAGCGGTGTTGGTCGGGGTCGGCGTGGCTTCCTTCTTGGTTTTAAGGGCGATGGCGCCGGTTCCTGAATCCCGCCCTCCATCGTCGCTGATTCAGCAAGTCTCCACCATTCCGGCCGAAACCTACGGTGGGCTGTTGTTTCTCGATGTCAGCGGTACGGTTGTGCCGCACCGGGAGATTAAAGTTGCCGCTGAAGTCGCGGGACGAATTACCAAACGCTACCCGGCCTGCGAGAATGGCAACTTCGTGCGTGCCGGTGAGTTGCTGTTGGAAATCGATCCCCAAGATTACTTGTTGGAAATCAGTACCCTCCAAGCCGAAATCCGGCAAGCCGAAAAACGGCTAATAGAAAACCAACAACAAATCGAAGGCGAGATAAAAAACATTGAAATTGCCAAGTCCGATTTAGAAATTCAGCAAAGTGAACTGGAACGGAACCGCCGCGCCGGACGCGCTCTGTCTCAAGCCGAAATGGAGGCTTCGCAACGTGCCGTCAATGCGGCGCGAACCCAATTGATCGTTCGAGAAAACAATTTGCAAGTCTTGCAAACAGCGGAGTTAAGACTGCACGCTGCGATCGATCTTGCCAAACTACAATTGGAACGAGCCGAACTGAATCTGCGCCGCACCAAGGTGACGGCACCCTCCGACGGAGTAATCGTCAGGACACTGGTTCAAGAAGGTGATTTCGCCAATGTGGGAGCTCAACTATTGTTTTTTGAAGACACCTCGCACGCGGAAGTGCTCGCCAATTTGACTCCCGCCGAACTGCGATGGCTGAGAGAAAATGCCCCCGAAGATGCGGAAACAATGGGTAATGGACATCCTGCGGTCTACCAAATCCCAAAAACGGAAGTCACTATCTTTGACCCAAACGAACCGAATGTTGCCTGGCGAGGGGTATTGAGCCGATTTGATGGGATTGGACGAGACGATGTGACCAAAACGATCCCGGTTCGCATCATGGTGGAACAACCTGTGGTAACGACAGCTGATGGTTTGCGAGCCTTGGTAAGGGGGATGTATGTTCGCTCTCGAATGGAAGTTTTTACCTCCGGAGCCGAAGGAAATCTGTTATCGATTCCGGAAGTTGCGGTTCACCCTAACGGTTATGTTTGGATTGTTCGCGAAAATCGTCTGCAGCGGTTCCCGGTGGAAATTGTTAATCGCACCGAAATGGAACGGGATGGCAAGCTGCAAAAACAAGTGGTCGTCAAAAACCCTGCGGGGACTTTGTTACCCGGTGATGCGGTTGTGGTTTCTCCCATCAATCAACCCTCCGACGGCATGAAAGTACAACTTGAAGGCCAGGCGATTGAGGAAGTGTTAGCGATGGACTAACACTTTGTTTCTCAAGGGACTTTTTCAGATACGACAAGCTATTTTTTTTCAAGATTCAAGTTCAACTTCAAGCGATAATTTCCATGAGATCACTCATTCGTTGGTCCGTTACCAACTCACCGGCGATCAACACGCTATTGATCGCGATGCTGCTATTGGGCGCCACCAGCTTTGTCGTCATGCGACGGGAAGTCTTTCCCAATTTTCAGCTGGAAATTCTGCTGGTCACGGTCGCGTTCCCCGGTGCGACCGCCACCGAAGTCGAGGAAGCGGTCTGCGAGGTGTTGGAATCCTCGATCAGCGGCACCGACGGCATCAAATCGATGAACTCAGTCGCGCGAGAGAGTTTTGGCTACATTATTTTAGAGCTCAACAGCAATGTCGGTGATGTGCAGCGAGTACTCGATGATGTTCGGCGTCAGGTCGATCAAGTATCTAATCAGCTACCCCCGCAGACCGAAAAACCGGAGGTCAAACAGATTGTGTTTCGCGTGCCGGCGATCACGGTTGGCATTGTCGGCCCCGGCGATCCGCGAGATCGTGACTTGCCATCGGAACTCGCGCTTCGAGACTTGGCTGAAGAAGTGCGGCGAGAACTGCTGGATTTGCGAGCACGCACTTACCAGCCAATCGAGCGCCTGACCAACCCTCGGGCGCTGCTTGCCGAACTGTATCATCCCAAAGGAGCGGCGGTCACAGCGGCTGATATCCAAGCCGAGCGGCCTTATGAGATTATCGTCGAAGTCGATGAAGATGCCTTGCGACAGTATGGGTTGAGCTTGAGTGGTTTTGCTCAGGCCATCCGGCAACAAAACATTGATGTGCCCGGCGGTAAAATGGAAACGATCAGCCAGGAAGTTCTTTTGCGGGGAAACAATCGGAGAGTTACTGGAGCGGCGATTGCCGAATTACCGATCTTGACCAAGCCCAATGGAGACATCGTTCGCATTGATGATGTGGCCAATGTGGTTGATGGTTTCTCCGATGCCGTTTCGATTCAAACAATCAACGGCAGACCAGGCTTGGCCATTCAAATCACAAAGACCAATGCGGAAGATTTGTTCGTGATTGTCGACGCCGTGAAAGATTACGTGGCAAACAAACAAGTACCCGACGGTTATCAATTGCTGATTTGGCGCGACGTATCCGTGGATGTTCAAGACCGGATTGACCTGTTGACTCGCAATGGAGTACAGGGTTTGATTTTGGTCTTTATCGCGCTGGCCATTTTCTTGGATTTGCGGTTGGCATTTTGGGTGGCGTTGGGAATCCCCATTGCAATCTTGGGGGCTGGGATTGCCTTGTTGTTGATGGGGCAAACGTTGAACATGCTTTCCATGTTTGCCTTCTTGATGGCATTGGGGATTGTGGTCGATGACGCGATTGTCGTGGGTGAAAACATTTTCCAGAAACGCCAAGAGGGGATGGGGTTTGTGACCGCGGCAATCGAGGGCACGGTCGAGGTGATTCCCAGTGTATTGGCGTCGGTTTGTACCACGATCATCGCGTTCATGCCGATGTTGTTTGTGACCGGAGTGATGGGTAAATTCATTGCCGTCATGCCGATTGCCGTGATCACGATGTTGTTCTTGTCATTACTGGAGAGTGTCTTTATTCTGCCCGAACACTTGTCCCACAAGGATAACTTGTTCATGCGGATGATGACCCGTCTTTTTTACATTTTTCGTCCCTTGCTGTGGTTATTGGAAGGTATCAATAAACGAGCCACGGCAGGCCTGGATTGGGTGATTGATCACTTGTATGAACCGCTGTTGCACTGGGCGTTGCATCATAAAGTTGTTGCGCTATCGGGAATGTTGTGTGTTGCCATGACGTTATCAGGCTTGGTTGCCGCCGGGTTCGTGCCGTTCGCTTTCTTTCCCAGATTGGATGAACAGGAAATTACCGCGACGATCGCATTCCCCAATGGTACTTCATCAGAGTTTGTCGAAGAGTCGATGGAGAAATTAAGAAGCGCGTTCATGGAGATCGACCGTGAGATCCAGGCTGCTGGAGATCCCTCGGTTATCGAAGCCGTTTTTGAAAAAGTGGGAGAGATCGGGAATAACACTGTCGGCCCCACCGGTGTGACCAGCGGCAGCCATGTGGGGACAGTATCGATTTTTCTGAAGGCAGCTACCGAACGAATCCATACATCTCAGGAGCTCACACGGCGTTGGCGAACTGCCGTACCCAAGATCTCAGGAACCGATTTGTTGCGATATGGGTCGGCGGGGATGGGCCCGGGAGGTACGGCGATCGAGCTGAAAGCGTTGGCCTCCGATAAAGACATCCCGCTGCTCCGACCTTTTGTCGATGACATCAAGGAATATTTGGCGACCAAGACAGGTGTTTATGATATCGAAGATGACGCCCGACCAGGGAAGTGGGAGATGTTGCTGCGATTGAATGAACAGGGACAAGCGTTGGGTTTGGATGAAGCGAATCTGGCCGAGACGATTCGAGGGGTGTTCTTTGGTGAAGAAGTGCAACGCCTGCAGCGGGGACG
>JBGTHU010000702.1:0-8806 GCA_041745975.1 Mariniblastus sp. | reverse complement strand
GCGTTTCGACCTGCTGACGCAGATTATTATCAATTACCACACGAGAATCGGCGATTGCACCACTGGGATCGATCTTAACACCGCCCACTGCACTACCAAAGCCACCACCCCCGATCCCACCAAATCCACCTCCGCCGAATTGGGCATGGGCAAAGGGTATACCAATGCAAAAGGTCAGCGAGGTGAAAAAAATACCGACAAGCAAATGTCTGGTAAAATGAGCCATCATAGTGAGCGATCTCCGGTGGGGTTTCTGTTCAATTTGGATTTAGTCAATTGAATAACTAAATTGGTGTTGAGGGAAATATTAAAAAAACAGGAAGCGAAGTCCTCTGCTGTTCAGACGACACTCTTTTGGACTAAAATAAATGGACTAAAGTGAAATGTGCCCATTTTCGCTATCGGCGGATAATGACTCGGTCTTTGTATCTTTAAGACTAGTTGCTTTTATGAATAAAAGCAAGAAATTCCGCTCTTTTGGTTTGTTTTTGTTTGGATTTTCATCTATAACGGAAGCCTTTGAATGTTGGATAAGCAGATTAACAGATTTATTTGGTATATTATAGTTCATGGTCTCACCAAATCCTTCAAAATCGCCTGCTAACATCGCCTATTTGGTCATTCGTGACGGAAAAAAATGGTCAGACGTTTTTCGGTTGATTCCCGGAAGAACCGTTACCATCGGAAGATCTGCCGATTCCCAGATCGTAATTCGAGATGAACAAGCCAGTCGCCACCATGCCGAAGTCTTCTTTTCCGGTGGTCGCTGGATTTTGAGGGATCTGGGAAGTCGCAATGGAACAAAGATTGGCCAGTCGGTAATTTCGGCCGACTATAAGTTAAATCCCGGGGATATTGTTTGGATATCGAACACGCAATTGGCGTTTGTTGATGACTTGTCGGCCGCCTACAGTAAGCAAATGTTGTCGAAATTGGAGGGAGTGAGTTCATCCGCAACGGCGACGCTGCCCGGTGGAGACGAGGTCACTGTTTGCTTGACCCAGCCGGATTTGATCAGCGAACCGACCAACATCGTGCAACGAGCCCAGCGAGCCCGGTTTCTTCGACACGATATGGATGGTGATCGAGATGGGGAAGAATCATCCAAGGTCAATGTCGACGCAACGCGGCTATGTCGGTTGGCATTTGAATTGGCCAATGAAACAACCCCCCGCGCGATCGCTCGAATGGCGCTCGATTGCCTGATTGAGGGAACCAGTGTTGATGCGGGGGCTGTGTTAATGATTCCTGCCTATCGTCGCACGACGACCGATCCGGAGAAATTGGAAATCCTCGCCTCGCACAGTGAAAATCGCCCCGAATACCAACGCGTCTCCCAATTCTTGGCTGAAACAGTTATCAACAGTGGCGAAGCGGTACTGGCTCGTGAGGTCAAGGACGATAGTGCCTTGGGACTGAGAGATGAATCGGGGCGAGTCCAGGCGACGGGAGTGATTGCCGCTCCGATTCGGATCAACAGCCGGATCATCGGACTGGTTCATCTCTATTCCACGAAGACCGATGATTTACTCGATTCAGAGGACTTAGATTTTACCTTGGCCGTTGCTGAGACAGTCGGGATGGCGTTGAGGACCCGCTACCGCGAACAAAAATTGGTCGAAGATTTATCTAAAACGCGCAGCGAAATCGATTTACTGCGTAGTCAGTTGGGAGTCGATAGTGAAATTGTTGGTTCCAGTCCGGCGATGTTTCGAGTCCACGAGGAAGTCTCCCGAGCTGCGCCCAGTAAAGCCACGGTATTGGTGCGAGGAGAGAGCGGTGTCGGCAAAGAATTGGTGGCTCGATCGGTGCATTTCTCCAGCCCCCGAAAAAACGGCCCGTTTGTCTGTTTGAATTGTGCCGCCCTCTCCGAATCGTTGCTGGAAAGTGAATTATTTGGGCATGAAAGAGGGGCCTTCACAGGTGCCACCGATCGTAAAATGGGGAAGTTCGAAGCGGCCGATAAAGGGACTTTGATGCTGGACGAAATTGGCGAAATGAGCTTGTCAATTCAAGCCAAGTTCCTACGGGTTTTGGAAGGGCACCCATTCGAGCGAGTCGGTGGTTCCAAAGCGATCAAAACCGACGTGCGGGTGATCGCCGCCACAAACCGTGATTTGGAAGCCGATGTCCGTAAAGGAACGTTTCGAAAAGATTTGTTTTTTCGTCTGCACGTCATTCAAATCGAAGTACCTCCGCTGCGACATCGCCCAGAAGATATCCTGGAATTGGCCGATTTTTTCTTGAATAAATTCGTCAGTGAGACCGGGCGTAAAATTAACGGGTACACCCCCCAGGCACGAACTATGCTGCAACGGTATCGCTGGCCGGGAAATGTGCGAGAATTGAAGAATGTGGTGGAGCGCGCCGTCGTATTGGCCCGTGGCAATGAAATCCAAGTTGATGATTTATTGCTGACTAACTTGGCCGCGTCCAGCGAATCTCGTCTGGAACTGGAACTCGACTCCTTTCGATTCCACCCTGCCACATTGGAAGAAGTCGAGCAGCACCATATCCAGCGAACGCTAGAGGCTACCGATTGGAATAAAAGCAAGTCAGCTCAGATTTTAGGGATCGAACGCTCAACACTTGATCGCAAAATTAAAAAGTATGGGATTGATAAAAACTAAGCGTTGACACAATGACTAAATACTATTTTAGATTAGCCCTGTTGATCGGATCGATTATCGGATTTTTTGCGTTGATTGGCGCCTTGCTGCCACGTAGCTATTCAATTCATTGTCAAATCGGTATTGATGCGCCACCGGATATCGTTTTTACCCAAATCAATGACTTGAATAATTGGAGAGAATGGTCTTCGTGGAACCCCGCTCGAATTGAAGGATTGAAAGTTCATGTGGTTGGCGATGCCGGTGAGGGAAACGCCATGCAATGGCAAGATCGACGGGGTGAAGGGAAGTTGTGGATTACCGACAGCCAACCTAACTCCGGCATCGAATATCGACTGCGGTTTGATCGTTTTCCGGAAATGACCAGCAAAATAACTTTGGCGGATGAAGGAGAAACGACTCGGGTGGAGTGGATCAGCCAAGGCAGATTGCCGGGTGGTCCATTCTACGGTTATTTAGCTCCCTTCTTTCCGATTCATCTGCAATATGAATACGATGATTGTTTGCTCCGATTAAAAGAGTTGGTCGAAACGCCCCAACTCCCTCAAAACGGCGCTGTAGGCGAAGGTGAATCAGACAAAGAATAAACTGGTGAAACCACTGATTTTTCCGACAATGTTCCGCGGTAGCAACCGCTGGTAACTTGGTTTATATTGATTCTAAATTCTTTTTCTTGAGGGTTTGCGCGACCCGACAAGCATAATCAAATTGGAAATAGCTGAGGCTTATGAACGACGTAACCCCTAGCAAGCGGCAGAGCCGAATCGAAATTAGAAAAGGGCCCTATCCCGAATTGACTTGGACGGCAATCTTTGTGGGATGGGGGATCGGATCGATCATTGCAATTTCAATTGCCTATGCCGCGTTGATGCTGGGGTTTTCGATTGAAGGTTCCGAACTGGCGGCGATTTTAGGTTGGGGAGTGCTGCGGGGGATCATGCGTCGCACCAGCATTGTCGAAAACAATATTAATCAAACCGTGGCATCGGCCGTCAATGGTGCTTCCGCCGGGATCATGTTTACCGTGCCGGCGTTGTTTATCTTGTCTCGATCCGAGGGATTGGAGACGGTCGCCGACTTCACCCCCTCGTTGGTCGCACTCTTGATTTTGGCCTCGATCACCGGATGTTTGATCGGTTTGGCATTTGTGATTCCACTTCGAAAACAAATGATCGACTTCAATCGACTGGCTTACCCCGGCGGTATCGCGGTCGCCGCAATCCTTAAGTCGCCCGGAGCGGGAATCAAAAAAGCGGCCTGGTTGGGATTGGGCGCCCTGCTTGCCGCAACGATCAAAATCGTTTTCATCAGCCAGGGTTGGGAGAATTGGAATATCGGCAGCCAACTGAAGGCTCCGTCGATGCTGAACTTGACACTCTACCTGTCGATCATGACGATCGGAGTTGGATACCTTTCCGGAAAAGGCGGATTTTGGTTTGGCACTGGCGGCTTTATTTGCTACTTTCTGATCGTTCCCCTGCTAACCTATTTTGGTTCGAGCAGTGTCCAAGCTACGCTTGAAACACCCGGGGCAATGCGCACTGAACTGTTCTTGCCCAGTGGGATTGGAATGTTGATCGGTGCCGCTCTAGGAGGGATATTGATGGCCTTCCCTTTGATTCTGAGTGCCTTCAAGTCCATGCATGCTGCGGGCCAGGCAGCGCGAACAGGAGATGCGGGACATGCGGCCAATGATGAAATGCCCATTCGTTTTTTATTCATGATGGTTGGACTGGGGCTGTTGGCCATGGTCGTGATCGCTCAACTTTCCGTGTCGGAAATGACATGGGGACGCGCCATTCTGATGGCGGTGTTGGGAACGGCTTGGATTTGGGTGGCAGGAGTAATCGTGGCCGAGTGCATTGGGCGAACGAATTGGTCTCCCTTGTCTGGCATGACATTGATCGCCGTGACCCTGTTGATCTTGATTGCCAAAGCCGGGATGTCGGCACCCGCAGCGGTGCTCAGTTCGATCTTGGTCGGAGCGGCGGTTTGCATGGCCATCTCACAGGCCAGCGACATGATGTTGGATTTGAAGTCAGGTTATCTGACCGGTGCGATACCCAAACGTCAACAAATCGCCCAAATCGCGGGGACTTGGCTGGGCCCGATCCTGGTCGTCGGATTGATGTTTATCCTGCATCAACAAATGGAGATGGGCAGCGAACGTTTGCCCGCACCCCAAGCAACTGCATTGGCGACGGTTGTCGACGCCATTATGAATGACAATGTCCCCGCTTACCGCTACAGTGCCGGAGCGGGATTGGGTTTTTTGCTGGCCATCAGTGGCCTGGGGGGCGTTGGCGTGCTGATCGCGTTGGGTTTTTATATGCCGTTCAATATCGTGTTGACTTATACGATTGGGAACGTGTTGAGAATTTTCAGTGACAGGTCACTGGGAAAAACGTTCGCCCATGACATCGGGATTCCCATTGCCGCTGGTTTTATCGTGGGCGAGGCACTGGTGAAAGTTTTTCACGCCGTTTACTTGATTGCCGCTTCCATGTGGGTAAATTCCGCTTGAAAAACCAAATGATCTATCAACCCCTCATTCAACCTATCCATTGGAGTTTTTGATGAAATCCAGTCGTTTACTGGGGCACGTTTTATTGTGGATCGGTTTCTTGATTGCCGCGTTGGCGATGGTGGCCAACAAGGAACTCGACTTGCTGCCAACTGCAGAACAGGAAATTCTCAACCAGCTGCAACCCAAATTGAAAATTCCCAAACAAGCGTTCGTCAACCTGCAAACTGCTGATTTTGCGGAACTGAATGAAGCCGATCTGCAGCAAGCGGTTGATCGCATTAATCAGTGGTTTGCCGCCTATCAAGTGGAACTGGAAGAGGCTGAAAAGAAACTGAAACCGATACCGCGATTGGTGCATCCACTCGATCGCAATGCGATTATCGCGATTCGAACCGGTCGCTTGACCAATCTTTGGTCAACCATCGATTGGAGAGTCTACGTCGCTGGAGCCATGGTTGGCTTGTTGGGAGTTGTGATTTTAAGGCTTTCAATTAATTCTATCGATACAGAAACGGTGGGTTCATTGGATCGGTTTACTACCTTGGAACAAGCATTGGATAAACTCCAACAAGGATTGAAGGACATGAATCATCAATTCGATGACTTGATTCCCGAGGAGATTGTCGAAACGATTGATAATCGATTGGTCGTCCATTTTAACGATTTTGCCGATGCTCGAAACTCAATCACCCAACGCTATGGGTTGTCCGTGTTCGCGGACGTGATGAGCGAATTTGCTACGGCGGAACGCTACACCAATCGAGCCTGGTCGGCCGCTGCCGACGGGTATATGGACGAGGCAAAAGCTTGCGTTGCTAAATCATTGCGGCATTTGAGTGAAACGTCCATTCTGCTGGAGCGGGCCAAAGGAAACCAGCCGCAATCGACTCAGAACGCTTGACAGAACTTTCATCGGCAAATAGCTTGGTGTTCTGAAAACACAAATCTGAAACGTCGAATCAAAAAGATTAAATCCAACCAAGAAATATCGCATGTTGCCCCAAGCCCAGCCCGTCCTTTACCCTCAGCCCTCATTCGCCCAAACGGTTTCGCATTCTGACTCAACGCAATGGAAGCCCGCGCGCCGACTGGCTGAATTGAAACGACTTTTTATTCACGTATCCCAATTCATCCCGCGCGCTGCGCTTGGTATTTTCTTCGGCAGCTTGCTACTTGTCCCCCAGGCCGCATTGGCGGAAGATCGTTTGGATCAGGCGAATGAAGTGGGCCAGGTGAAGAACGATGATTGGCCCCAATGGCGGGGAACGGATCGTGATGGTCGCTGGTTAGAAGAAGGCATTGTCGATCAATTGACGACCGAAAATTTGAAACTGAAGTGGAGACAACCGCTGGGGACTGGTTATTCAGGGCCCACGGTCGCCAATGGTCGAGTCTTTGTGATGGATCGAGACATTGAACCGGAGCAAGTCGAATCCATTCGTTGCTTTGATGCCGACACCGGAAAACCGCTGTGGCGATACGAATACCCTGCCGTCTATCGGATCTCATATACCGCCGGGCCGCGGACTTCGGTGACCATCGATGGTCAGTTCGCCTACGCGTTGGGCGCAATGGGGCATCTGCATTGCCTGCAGGTCGATTCGGGGGCGGTTACTTGGACAGTCGATCTAAATGAGCGTTATCAAATCTCCGCCAACCGTCGGATGCCGATTTGGGGGATTGCAGCCAGTCCGTTGGTCTATCAGCATGTTTTGGTGCTGATGATTTCGGGTGCTGATGGAGCCGCCGTGGTGGGGCTGGATAAAGATTCCGGCCAGGAACTGTGGCGGGCACTGGATGATGTGGGACAGTATTCCTCACCGATTCTCACCGAACACAATGGCCAAACTCTGGCCGTTTGTTGGACGGGGGAATCCGTGGCCGGGATCGACCCCGCCACAGGTAAAGTCCACTGGCGACATCCTTTCCCGGTGGTCAACATGCCGATTGGCGTGGCGACTCCCATTGTTAAAGATGGCCACATCTTCTTGACTTCCTTTTACGATGGCGCGATGATGTTGAAGATGGTCGATGGCGAAATGGCCGTCGAAGAAGTCTGGCGAGCACGCGGTGTCAATGAACGAAGTACCAAAGCGTTGCATTCAATCATCAGCACGCCGATCTGGATTGAAGATCATTTGTATGGTGTCGATAGCTACGGGGAGCTACGTTGCTTGCGGACCAGCGACGGGGAACGAGTTTGGGAAGATCAAGTGGCCGTTAAGCGCAATCGCTGGGGCACGATCCATTTTGTTCCCAATGGCGAAAATATTTGGATGTTCAATGAACAGGGTGAAATGATCATTGGCCGACTTTCACCACAAGGATTTGATGAACGTAGTCGCGTGCAACTGATTAAGCCGACGTTGCTGCAGTTACCCGATCAACGTCGCGGTGGGGTTTGTTGGAGTCACCCCGCCTTTGCCAACCGCCATGTCTTTGTCCGTAACGACGAGGAAATTATCTGTTACGACGTCGCTAAATAGCCCACCGATCAAATATGAAAGTCTACGATTGTATTGTCATCGGTGTCGGTGGAATTGGTAGTGGTGCGCTTTGGGAAGCGGCCAAACGAAAATGGTCGGTGCTGGGAATTGAACAATTCGGAGCGGCCCACAATCGCGGCAGCTCCCACGGACAAACTCGCATTATCCGCCGTGCCTACTTTGAACATCCAAATTACGTTCCGTTGGTAGAACGTTCGTTTGAGTTATGGGACGAGTTAACAAAACGACACCGCACCGCACCCGAAGTCAAACCGCTGCTCATTCCTTCCGGTTTACTGCAGGTCGGTCACCCAGAAAGTGAGTTGATCCAAGGGATTCAGGCCAGTGCCAAACGCTTTGATTTACCCATCGAAACGTTCACTCCCGCCGAAATCGAAGAAAGATTGCCGATCTTCCGAATCCCCAACGATCATGTCGGTCTGTATGAATCAAATGCTGGAATCCTCTGCGTGGAACGATGTGTGGCCGCGATGATCCAGCAAGCGCTCAAGCAGGGAGCCGAAATGATGGCCGAGACGAATGTTACCCATTGGGATGCCGATTCGTCCGGCGTTTTTACCGTTTACACCGATCGGGGCTCGTTTTCGACCGAGCGATTGGTGATCGCCGGAGGGGCTTGGAGCCAACGTTTATTGCCAACTTTGAATCAAAGTTTGACAGTGCTACGCAAACAACAACACTGGTTTCAAATCGACCGCACCGAACAAAAATTAATCAATCGTTTTCCCGTTTTCTTGTTCGAGCAATCTAATGGGGATATCTTCTACGGAGTTCCTGAAATCGATTACTTAGGGATGAAAGTTTGCCAGCATAACGGCGGAGAGGTCGTTACGGATCCAGCGACACTTTCTCACGAATTGGACGCCAGCGAACTGCAACGCACCGAACAATTCATGCAAAACCATTTTCGATACACCCATCATCGGCTGGTACATCACAGCAACTGCATGTACACCATGTCCGCTGATTCTCACTTTATAATCGATCAACATCCGGATCAAGAACGACTCTCTTTCGCAGCGGGGATGTCGGGGCACGGCTTCAAGTTCGCGCCACTGATCGGCAAATACTTGATTGAATTACTTGTGGGAGCACAAGACCCTTTATTTGAGTTTCTCAAGATTCGTTGATACGGTCATCCA
>JBGTHU010000701.1:0-9682 GCA_041745975.1 Mariniblastus sp. | reverse complement strand
CACCACCTCGGTCTCTTCCTCAAATTCGGCCATTACCACCATTCGGTCGGTTGCCATGTTTTGAAGATAGGGTGGCGTCAGCAAATTAAGTTGTCCCGTCTGGTGGCTTTCATCGATATCAATCGATCCGTTTGGTGAATGCGGCAATTCCGATAGGTTGAATCGGGGCGATGTGAGAAAGTTGGGATAAAAGGGCAGAGACAGCAGGCAGCTGACAGCGACGGTAAGGCTGGCAATGATTTTCATGGGTGACCTTGAGTTTTGATGTGCAGACAGAAACATATTTGCATCTTTAAGCGACCGGCAGATAAAAAATTTCCATTTTATATGCGAGTCTTGGAAATACTTGACTACTTTTGCACGGTAAATTTTTATCTAACGCTCACCTTACTTGAACTTAACTTTGATATACGGGCTGTCAATATATGTGTTGGTTAATATTTCTTCTTAGTGTGGTAGACCTTGGTGACTCGAGATGGGCGTTGGCATTTGATTGCTGCTACTTGTGGACATCGTTGGTGCAATCTATCTTGATAAGCCGTGGAGTGTTCTAAGAGCTCGTTTGGAAGCTGCTAAATAAATTAGCCGAAAGCCGAATTAGCCGTCGGTGATTTGCTCGCAGTTAATTCATCGTGCTTCATCAGTGCTCCGATGGTCAGGCTTCGTTTGAAATTATTTCTCACTAACTCAAGGTCGGCACAATGGCATTTTCTTCCATTACTATCCAGCAACATTTTCTCGAAGAACAGCAGAAATATCCGCGGGCTTCGGGAGAGTTTTCTTTTCTGCTGTCGGGAATTACACTGGCGACCAAAAAAATCCAAGCTGCAAATCCAAGCTGGGGTTCGGCGAGCCGGCTTGATTAGCTCGATACACGAAATGAGACGAAACAGGACAATCAAGATAGGATTCGACAGGCTGCCGTCAAGAGTTGTGTTTTTGCGCTGAGTTTTTAGTGGTGAATCCTGCGGCTGAGGTTGCCGACTTCCGCTACGATTAAACCAGCAATCCCGCCGAATGAAACCGCGAGCTAATTTTTTCATCAATTCTTAAAATTTGTCCCGATTGACATTAGTAAAGAGTTTGCTATACATTATCCTAAATCGCAATCAGCGACCCCCGCTTAAGTGAAGTAAATCGCTGCTGCGGGGGCAGGCCAAAATCGGGATCATTGCAAATGCGGCTGAAAACCTGCCATTTGAGAAAAGCTAAGAGCCCAAGAGCCCAAGAGCCCAAGAGCCCAAGAGGCTGATCTACGGCTGTGACCGAATTGAAGTCGGTCAAATTCTTTATCGATCCGCGATCCCCGTCAGGGAGAATCAATTACTCGGATTCGAGCTGGATCCCGCTAAAACAAGCCAGCGGGCAACATCGACTTGGCGGTTGATCAGCGACAAGGCACTAGCCGTCGGCTCTGAATGGGTTAATCAAACCGTTCGTTTGGCAAATCCGACGGCCCATCACTGGCCGATCCAATTTCGTTTTGAGACCGTTGAAGGATCAGGCAAAAAGTGCAAATCTACTGCAGATCGCTTAGACAAACAACGATCCGAGCCTCTTCAAACTGGCAGCCACCGATCTGGCCATCATCACCCTTCCGAATTCGCTCGGCTTCGATCCGGGCGCTCGCCGCCGCCGCCAACTGCCTGTGAACCTCCTTCAATCGAATCCGTCACTTTCATCGTTTTGGCGCATCGATTAAATCCTTATATTTTCAATCCAATCAATATTTCAAATCAATTTACAATCTATTAAAATTTGGAGATTCAAAATGTTTCATACGAGTTTATTAACCAAAAATTTGTTGGTCTTCCTGGTCGTTTTTTCGTTCTCTTGGGGATTCAATGCGGTCAATTTGCCAAGCAACGTGTCTGCGTGCATGATTGAAGAGGAGGATGAAGATGACCCGGAAGAAGAGCAAGATCCGTATGCCGAATTGATCAACAAGAAATATCGCATTAACGCTGGTGCGTTTACTCAATGGGAAACTGTGCCGAATTCAGAGGAGGTAACAGCGGTAAACTTTTCGCAAAAAAAAGGATCGGCCAAACTGGAGGCAAAGTGCAATACTAAAATGGTGGTACCGGCTGGAAATGTAGGGCAAAAATTCAAGGTTAAATTGGAAGTTCGTGATCAAAATAACAGTCCATTTTTGGTTTCTCAAGTGGAACATGTGGTAGTCTCGGGGACATCAACGGTAATAAATCAAAACGTCTTGGTAGATGGTTACACTGGAAACAAAATGACTGTCCGCTATCAGGTCTTTATGAAAGATGATGCTCCGTTCTCCGAATATCCTCAAAACCCAGTGGCTGAATGGGAAATAATCTTCAATAAGAATTGATTTGTACAAGAAAGGACAAATTGATCATAAGGCAATGGGGTAGTCCTGCATTTCAAATGAGCGCCTGATATTATATCTACTGCCGCAATTTATTTTCTTGCGATTTGATTTTCTTCGCTTGGTGTGCTGCGGATGTGAGATTACCCCTTTTGCTTTTTGTAAACCTCTAATCGCCGTAAATTTAAACAAGGAGAAAATGATGCGTCGTATTCAGATCTTAAAGTTTGCTGCCATCCCGGTATTGCTACTTTCGTTTTTGATCGGCACTTGTGGTGCCCAAACGATAAGGGATATCTTCCCCGACAAAGAAGTTAAGATCTTTGACTTTGAATGCTCCTTTCCCTCCGAAACACTCAATGACAGGTCGATCTTGGGGCTGACAAAAGAGCAACAAAAAGCTATGAAAAAGGTACGGGGTAAAATCTTGAAAGCTCTAAGCGATGCGGACGACCTGCAGATGCAACTGGGAGCTGACAATTACAAGGGGCCAAAGCTACCAGATTTTAATCGCATGACTTGGGAAGAGCTGATGCCAATGTTGGATGAGGCGCAATTAGTAAAATTCACTCAATTTAATTTGGTGCGGTACATTCAAAATCTGAGCAAATCAGAATGGAGCCGTTACTCGGTCGCGGACGCACCGCTGCAGGAGTTCATTTTCTGTGCCCCGTTTGCTAACTGGTTGGGAGTATCCAAGGAACAACAGCGAGCCTTACAGAACGCCAAACGAGAAGCTGAAGAAGCCTTCAAAGATTTCGAGTCGAAATATGTGGATATTAACCCGAAAGAGTCAATGGAAGCTAAATTACTGGCTCAGTGGCAAACGGCGTTATATGAACTGTTGCTACCTCATCAGCAAAAAGTTTACAACGATGCGATCGGTGAACCGGCCAGTTTCCTAAATCGTTTTTTTGATAAGTTCTTTGTTGAACCTCGTTTTTTTCTATTCGATCCAGTCGATTTGAGTGAAATCGAATCGACACTTACACGTGAAGGCAAACAGTTTGAACTTGGACAATTATTAAATTTGACTCACCCGCACCTCGATGCAAAGATCCATCCCCACGCCCTGTTCGATTTTTTGTTGGATGGCAATGTCTCCAAGGATCTGAAGATCAACGGATTGCAAATGGAACAACTGAGCCGTTTGCGGGACGAATGGTTTGATGAAAATCCACGTCCGGATAAAAAAATCACGGTTGACATAGAAAAGGGGCGTAAGATGACAACGCGAGCCATGCGGGTAGCGGCTGAGGAATTTAAGCAGAAGTATGGTCGTTACCACGATCAGGTTGATCGCATCCTTTCACCGAAGCAGCAGGAACGGTTGCGGCAATTAGGGAACCAATTTTTAATGAGCCGCGGCTGGCTAGAAGTCCCTTTGACCTGCCCCGAGTGGGTTGAATATTTGGAATTGACTCAAACCCAACGAGCCGAGTTTAATCGTGTTAACGAGAAGTTTTGTTATCGCCATGAACGGATCGAGTGGGAGATGGAAGAGATGCTAAGAGACATTAATCGCAACCTTGAAGACAAAATATCTCGCATCCTGACCGCCAAACAAAAGGAGACAATTCTTCAATTCATCGCGATCCGAGGTTATTAACTCGATACAGGACGTGAGAGGAAGCAGGATTAATCACTAAAAGAGTCAAATATATCAGTTCAAAAAGCCGTGAACGGTTACCTTGTTGCACACTGCATGATGATCCGGAATGGGCGGTGGAATTTGATTGCTGCTACTTGTCGACAACGATGGTGCAATTTATCTTGTTAGACAGAGAAATCACTTCCCGCGAACGCAAGGTCGACCCAATGGCATTTTCTTCCGTTACTATCCAGCAACATATACTCGAAGAGCAGCAGAAATATCCGCGGGCTTCTGGAGAGTTTTCCTTTCTGCTTTCTGGAATTACACTGGCGACCAAAAAAATTCAAGCGGCGGTGCGGCGAGCGGGCTTGAATGACATTCTGGGTAGTTGCGGAGTGGAAAATGTACAGGGAGAGTTACAACAAAAACTGGACGTGTTTTCCAATGAAACCATGTACCAGTGCGTGCTCTGCCGCCGCAGCGTGGGTGTGATGGCATCGGAGGAAAATGAGGAACCTGCCGTCACTCCGCACTTGTCGCCCGAGGCCAAGTACGCCGTGGTTTTTGATCCTCTGGATGGGTCTTCCAATATCGATGTCAACGTCAGCGTCGGTACGACATTTTCCATTCTCAGCAAGCCGGTCGATGGCAACTTCGATGATCCGTCAGCATGGATTTTACAACCCGGACGAAATCAGATTGCCGCCGGGTATGTCGTGTATGGATCGTCGACCGTGTTGGTTTATACTTCGGGTTCGGGAGTCTTTGGTTTTACGCTGGACCCGGAAATTGGCGCTTTTATCATGAGCCATCCTGAAATTCAGATGCCCCAACAGGGAAAATACTACTCGGTCAATGAAGCCAACCGCGAATCTTTTCCCGATCAGTACATCCAAACAATCGATGCCTTGCGGAAGGGGGAATTGGGATCGGCCTATAGTTCGCGGTATATTGGCAGCATGGTAGCCGACTTCCATCGAACGTTGCTAAAAGGGGGGATCTTTATGTATCCGCCAACCAAGGTTAATCCGGAAGGAAAATTGCGATTGCTGTATGAAGCCAATCCGATCGCCATGATTGCCGAACAAGCAGGGGGGATGGCGACTGATTCATCCCAGCCCATTTTGGATATCATTCCCCACGCGATACATCAACGGACGCCGTTGGTCGTCGGCAGTCGTCGCGAAATGGAATATTTCCATTCGTTAGCTACTGGCGCTGCGGTAGCTCAGTAAGGCACGTTAAAAAATCCAGCGACTGATGATCAAGCTGGAAATGGTGGCCAGCACTCCTTCGCTTTTCTGATAGATGCGATAGGTATTGCAAAGTTGTTTGATTTCAATCAGGGCCATGAAAGCGGTTAAACAGCTAACTCGATCGATTAACGTGAAAAAGTTAATGTTCGAGATATTATTTAAGATCATTATTTAAAGTTGCGTCGAAGAATCTGCCACAGTCTAATTCAAATTAATCACTTCGTATTGCCCACCGACCGCTCAATCCAAGAAAACCTGGCATTTCCAACGATCCGGTCTTGGGTTATCTTAGTCCTATGAGTGAAGACCAACCTAATTCGACACCTCCTGAGAGTAATCCTTCCGATCGGGGGACATCCAGTTCGGGGTCGTCATGGAGCGAACTGAATACTGAGGCTGGAAACGCCCAATTCGATCGATCTCGGCCGCCGCAAACGACTCGGAGCGAATCCGAAAATCGCCATGATGTTCCAGGCAAAAATAATGATCCCGCAGCGGGCCCGAATTCTGTATTGAGTCGGTTTTCCGCAGCGGACCCGCATTCCGATCTCAGTCGATTTTCCGCACCGCCTCGTTATCGTCGTCGGAAGGTGGTGCCAGCAATCTTGTTTCTTTTGACGTTGCTGTCCACTTTTTTTGTGGGTGTGTGTGAATGGAACCCCAGTGCCCTCGCTTCGATCCATGTGTTGGAAATCACATTGGAGTTGCGAAAGCTGGCGTTAAGCAATTGGGATCTCGGTTTGACGTATATGTTTTGCGTTGTTTTGATTTTATTCTGCCATGAAATGGGTCACTTCATTGCGACCTTGATTTACCGAGTTCCGGCGTCCTATCCGATATTCCTGCCCTTTCCGGTGAATCCGATTGGAACGTTGGGGGCTGTCATTGCCATGCATGGGATAGCGGAGAACCGTCGGCAGATTTTTGATATTGGGATTGCCGGGCCGCTGGCTGGGTTGGTGCCGGCCATTCCGATTGCTTTTTGGGGAATTGGCCAGCTCGACTTGACTCAACCTGCCATGGGGGGCTTGGGGTTCCGTTTGCCCCTCTTAATGCAGTGGTTTGCCGAATGGCACCAAGTTCCAGGATATGAGCCGGGCGCGGTGGTCTGGTTGAGCCAGTTGAATCCGTTGTTTGTGGCGGGCTGGGTCGGTTTTTTGATCACCGGAATCAACATGATGCCGGTGGGGCAGTTGGACGGGGGGCATGTGACCTATACGCTTTTCGGTCGAGCGGCCCATTGGATTGCCCGGATAACGGTTGTTTTGGCAATCGCGTTTATGGTTTACCATCAACATTTTATATTGACATTGATGGTTGTGCTGTTGATCTTAATTGGCACCGATCATCCGCCCACTGAAGATGATCGGATTCCCTTAAATCCGTTTCGCTTTATCTTGGGATTGCTATCCCTGGCGATTCCGGTACTTTGCTTTCCCCCTTTGGTTTTTCAAATCAACTATTGAGCCAAGAATTTGCCCCATTTTGCACACGTTTTGCACGTTTGTCTGTTTCCCGATTGATTCGGCATTTACCGTTTTTAGGGAACAGGGTAAGCTGAGAGGTGCATTGAGCATAACTTGTGGTTGCGGGGCAGAGAAACGAATCTGAAACAGGGGGCATGAGGATCTCGTCCCTTTTGCACCTTTTGAAGATACACAGCGGCGGGAATACGAAGGCGACGAGACGACAGGGAAACACATCATCAATCGATTAGAATCTGAGGGCTTGGTTCAAGCTCTGTTTTATGTTGACTAATCAAGGCACCGGAGATTGACTTATGAGGAGATTATGGATTAGCGACCGACAGAGTGTAATGATCACTTTTTTGGTCAGCTCGTTAATTACAGCCATTTGTAGTCAAACTTGGACGACCTCGGATCAAGACCCCGTGCTGGAACAAGACGGCTATCGCAATACCGAGGCCTCTTCATTAGCAACGATCGGTAACATAGACGATCTTGCTAAAGGTTGGGAAGCGCCAGATTTTGCGATCGTCTATTCGGGGCGGCAGCAGGGTTACATTGAACCTTGTGGGTGTACCGGTTTGGAAAACCAATATGGTGGGATTCTTCGTCGCCATACCGCGATTGAAACGCTTCAGCAACGGGGGTGGCCCATGATCAAGGTCGATGCGGGAGACCAAGTAAAACGGTTTGGTCAACAACCCATGATCAAGCTGGAAAAAACATACCAGGCCTTGTTGGAGATTATGGATTATGATGTGATCGCGTTGGGGGCAGGCGAGTTGAAAATTCCCTCGATCGATTTGGCCCAGTTATTGGTCAATGTGCCGCAGCCATCCACTCCCTTTGTTTCCGCCAATATCGAAGTGGTTCATCCCGATTTAAGTCAGCGATTCAAGGTGCTGGAAAGAGGGGGAAAGCGAATTGGTGTGACAGCGATTTTAGGCGATGAGTCGATCGATGAACTGAGCAATACCGAGGGTGTCTCGATACAGCAGATGCGGAGTGCCCTGACCGACGTGTTGCCGAAAATGATCGCCCAAAATTGTGATGCATTCGTACTGGTAGCAGGTACCAGTATTGACAATTGCCGCGCCTTGGCTCAACAATTTCCGCAGTTCGATTTGATTATCACCACCGATTGTGCGGGAGATCCGACACTCGAACCACAGTTTATTTCCACTCCGCGAGGAAATCTGCCTTTGGTGCAAGTCGGAATCAAGAGTATGTATTTAGGATTGATTGGTTTTTATGTCGCCGATTCCGGCTGGAAAATTCGCTACGAGCGAATTCCACTCGACGCCCGCTTCGAAGACTCGGAACCAGTCAAACAAGTCTTCATCAGCTATCAAAATGAACTTCGTCGCCTGTGGGAAGGAGGGCGGTTTGCCGATATCAAGCCCCGTCGACATCCCAGTGGCAATCAGTTTGTTGGTTCGGAAGCCTGTGCTGACTGTCACGGGGTCGAATATGAGATTTGGGAACAGGGGAATAACGGCAATGGCGGGCCTCACAAGCATGCGACGGCGAGTCTGACGGAGCCGAATCAGCGGAGTTGGGTGCAGCGCCATTTTGATCCGGAATGTGTAAGCTGCCACATGACGGGATGGGATCCTCAAGGGTACTTTCCCTTTGAAACCGGCTATATGGACCATGCCAAAGATCAACATCTGTTTGACAATGGCTGTGAGAATTGTCACGGCCCAGGTTCAGGTCATATTCAGGCGGAGCGAAATCAAGCCGCTAATCCGATAGTTTTAGAGAAATTTCGCGAGCAAGTACGCGTTACGTTGGAAGAGGCACGCCAAAATGCCTGCATGGAATGCCACGATTTAGACAATAGCCCCGACTTTCTTAAAGAGGGGGGATTTGACCGCTATTGGCCGGAAATTGAACATTAATGGCTTCCCCCCAATTTTTTTTAAAGGCGAGTATCTGATATAATGCGTTGGCTTCTGTTTTTTTGGCTATCCGTTAATTAATGTCAAAACCGCCCATTATCATTCCCATTTTTTCGCCACAGGAAAACGATGAACCCGCCCCAAATTTCAAAAAGTCAGAATTCTATCTTGCAGTCGATCAGTCGCCGATCACCAAACCAAGTCATCCCTTCGACAAGTTCGGCAGGTTCAGTTGCCACCGGCGATGGGGATTGTCGTGATACCGCCCGGTCGCAACTAAGTCGCCGTAAGTTTCAACTGCTGGCCGCTTCCTTGGTGGCTTCCGGATCGCTTCCCGTGTTGGGAAGCAATTCCTTTGCGGGCGAGATCGGTATTGCCTCGAAACGGTCATCCGTTTTGAAGCCAATTCGGCAAGCGACCGGTGCTTCCCTCAAGGGACGAATTTGGAAAACGCTGAAAATTGGAATGACAAGCGGTGTCCCTGGGACGTTGACCGATAAATTCAATGCTGCCAAGGCGGCAGGATTTGACGGCATCGAGATGGATATTCCCGGAATGAATGTCCAGGAAACAAAAGAAGCGATCCGCGAATCGGGCTTGATTGTCGATGGTTCGGTTTGCTCAACCCATTGGCAGATTCGCCATACGGATCCCGACCCGCAAGTCCGGCAAAAAGCGCTACAAGATTTGCAGCAAGCGATCCGAGATACCGACGCGGTCGGTGGCAAATCAGTATTGTTGGTCGTCGGCCACGGACGAGACGGTGAGTTGGAGGATATTTGGCAGCGGGCTTTGGAGAATGTGCGGTTGGCCATTCCGCTGGCCGCCCAGCTGGGAATCAGTATTTTGGTCGAAAACGTTTGGAACCATTTTATGTACGATCACGACGGGGGTTCCGATCAAACTGCGAAGCATTTTGTCCGGTTCATTGATGAACTCAATTCCCCGTGGGTGGGAATGCAGTTCGACATTGGCAACCATTGGAAATACGGCAGCATGGGGGATTGGATTCGTCAGTTGGGAAAACGTATCTATAAATTGGATTTGAAAGGTTTCTCGCGGCAGGATTCTAAATTTACTGATATTGGCCAGGGCGACATCGATTGGGCTGACGTACGAGCCGC
>JBGTHU010000700.1:0-4170 GCA_041745975.1 Mariniblastus sp. | reverse complement strand
TGCGCTGACCAAAAAATCCTCGAGTACCCCGTCCTCAAAATCAGCCGCTCGATGAACATTACCAACCTTGGGCGCTGCAACTTCCAAACTGCAAGCCAAACTGGCCACAGCACCCGGTGTAAAATCAAATACGTGATTCATTAAAATTGCGGAAGATGACGGTTTAAGTTGTGGTCAAGAAATCAGCCATCCACTGCTCGATTTCAACAGCCGCATCCTCGACTACATAATGACCCGCCGTTTCGACTCGATGCACCTTGGCTTGCGGCCATATTTTTTCGAATCGTTCCAAACACTCAGGCCGAAAACACCAATCCCGCATTCCCCAGATCATCACGATCGGCCAATCGGCAACCTCCGGCAAACGCCGCTCGATTTCATCCAACACCGCCCACGTCCGATGCTGTGGCGAAAGCGGAATGTCTTTGACAAACCGATAAATTGCCGTGCGATGATTCCAACTGTCGTATGGATACAGCAATCCTTCAGCCACCGTTTTTGGCAATCCACCGGGCTGTTCCGTCGCCATTTTGATGGCCGCCCTGGCGAATAGATTCAGTCCTTGGACTCCCATTTTACCAATAAAGGGCCAACGACAGACGCGAATGCGAAACGGAATGAACGGCGGCGGATAGGCTCCCGTGTTAAACAAAACGATTCGGCGAAATCGATCGCGATGAGCCAGTAGTCCCCCCAAACCAATTGAGCCACCCCAGTCGTGAGCGACCAAGGTGACATTTCGCAAGTCAAGATGCTTCAACAATTTACCCAGGTTGTCGATGTGAGCCTGCAAACAATAATCGTAATCGGCAGGTTTATCGCTCAAACCACACCCTAGATGATCGATGGCAACGACGCGATGATCGCGGCGGAATCGATTGATCAACTTCCTCCAATAAAAACTCCAGGTTGGGTTTCCATGGACCATTAACAAGGGATTGGCGTTGCCTGCATCAGTTTTCGATTCATCCAAGTAGTGAATTCGATGCACTCCCGCGTCAAAGTAATTCGATTCGAACGGGTATTCTTGCTTCCATGTTGTCATATCGGCCAATGCGGAATTCATAAATGTCAAGTTTCGCCAAAATATTCGGTTACAAACAAAGAATCAGACCTTTATGATATCTGAGAAAGCGAGCTGACCCTATGGAGGCCAGCGATTTATCGAAGATTTTGTATTCGCCGGAGAGGGCCTGCCCCTCGTTTCTGACAAAACCCAATATTAGCAAAACGTTCAATGATCTACGAGGTGACATACAAGATTACGGTTTGTGTGTGGTTTATCGATTATGGAATTAAGGAAAACGAGACTTTTAAATGCAAATGCAGAAGGTTGTACGCAGAATGTTTTTAAAGAAGTGTAACCGTTCACCGGGTACGAGGGACGGTTGAGGCTCCTGCCGAAACAGGAACGGCTTAATCTGTGGCGTTGATATAGAAATTTCGCGGCAGGAGCCTCGACCTCCCAACAAAATTCGCCGATTCCGTCCCGCGACAAATTCCCTTGAATGGTTGCCAGGAAGTTTCGACCTGCCTGACAATCCGTGAACGCTTGCTTTTGAGAAAATGTTCCGAATTGGCTTCCGGATTACAGCGGAGCGGCGCGAGCCATACGGTGTGTCGAAAACCGGAGGGCTCGCGTCCTTCCGCCACCAACAGACCGCAAAACTTATTTCGGTTCAATTGATTCACTGTGACAATTTGCCAAAAAATGACCCGTTAGTATGTCATTGGCGTTTGTCGGTTGCAGTTCTATAATTTAGATTGTTGAGCATTTTGACAATGTAAAGCATCTCAACTCATGAGTTTGTGACTAAAGCGAGTTCGATTATCCGCTTTTGACCATCCCAAACCCGCCGTTAACAACGCGATAAAACCATTTACTCGAAGAAAAACCAAATGTTTCGCCAGACCGGATGTACCAAACTTAACAACTCTTTTTCCCCTGCGATCTCGGCAATCTCAGTATTGGGCCTACTAACATTGCTGTTGCATTTTACGGGATGTCAACCAGAAGAAGAGATTTATTCTTATCGCTCGCCCAAAAACCGCAGCGGTTTTGTCGACCGTTCCAATTCGATTGGAGACGGTTCTACGCCATTCGCACCGTTCATGAATCAGCAGGCCGCTGAAGGAATCATTACAGAGCCACTTGCTGAAGAAGAATGCACCGATCGTATGGCGGTTGCGATTTTCAAAGTCGACGACAAAATGTGGTTTTTTAAGCTGACCGGTGCTATCGAACCGATGCAGCAAAGCCAAGATCAATGGCTCGATTTTTTTCAGCAAGTTAATTTTGTCAGCGGAAATCCCGAATGGAAGCTTCCCGACAATTGGAGCACGGGCCCCTCTCGGGCGATGCGTTTTGCAACCTTAATCATCGGCGGTTACGATCCACCTTTGGAGTTGGCGATTTCCAACTTGCCTATCGACCAGGATCTGTTGTTGAATGTGAATCGCTGGCGAGGTCAGATGCGTCAACCACCCGTTACTCAAGATCAACTGAAGGCTGATCTTCTCCCGATCACCAACAAAGCTGTTCCCGACGTCCCCGGTTACCTGTTTGATGTGATCGGTCAGTTGTCCGAAAACAAGATGGCCAATATGCACAGTCCCGAAATTCGACCCCAACTCGACAGGGGAATAGAATTGACTTCGGGTCCAGCGGGAGTCCCCACTTACCAGCCGCTTTCGGGATGGGAGGTGGGAAGTCAATCATCCATGGTGCCCATTCGCTTACAAAAGAGCGAGGGGGAGCGTTCGGTGCAAATCAGCGTCACTCAGTTGCCAGCGGCGGTCAACGAATGGGAACCTAACGCTGTCCGCTGGGCTGCCGAAGTAGGTTTGGAAGATTGGAATAATGTTAAGCTAGCGGAAGCGACCGAAACGATTGAAGTCGATTCAATTTCGGGAAATTTGATTCGTCTGATTCCCGAAGACCCGCAACAGCAACGTGCGGTGATCGCTGGTATGCTGGTGCAAAATGAGATTGCTTGGTTTGTCAAGCTGTCGGGAGATAGAGAGTTGGTTATCGCCAGCGATGATGACTTAACGGTGTTCCTGAATTCGATAAAGTTCTCTCGTTGAGGTTGGTCGATGGGGTCGATGGGGTCGATCGCTCGACTTGCCAAAAGTGCTTCGATAGCCGACTTCACACATCCTCCATGATTCCGCTGAAATGTTACAAAAACTTTAATTTCTTTGAAACAGATAGAAAATCAATAACCGATGACTACGGATTCTTTCACAACGGGTAATCAGCCAATCACCAACCGATCGGTTTCTAAAACTGAATTTTCGTTAACCAATTTGGTGCAATCGATATTAGCCCCTTTCGCCTCGCTGAAGTTGACGGTGGTGTTATTGGTATTGGCAGTTGTACTTACATTCATTGGCACACTGGAGCAGTCTCGGTTTGATATAACGACGATCAAGAGCAAGTACTTTTTAGAAAACAGAGTCTTCGTTCAAGTCCCCTTCGAAACGTTCTTGGTGCCGGCATGGTTTCCTCAATGGCAAGGTGTACAAGGTTTTTTTTGGGTGCCCAGCGGACTGACGATTTTGGTTTTGATGATCATCAACATGTCGGCGGCCCACATGTTGCGTTTTCGCTTACAGGCAACCGGCAGTCGCCTGATCGCAGGAAGCTTGGTTGCATTGGCGTCAATCTTTTTCACCTGGGTAATCATTTTCAATGCCCAAAATCCGTATGGCTTGCAGGGGGAACCCCCCATCAGTTGGGCGTCGATGTGGATTTTGGTTAAGATGATCACTCTGGCGATCACTTGTGCCGCTGGGTTGGCGTTTTTTACACTTGAGCGCCGAAGGAAATATGAACGAGCGTTGGCGGGATTGACTGGAATCGTCTTCGGTAGCTTATTGGCGATAACCTTTGTGCTCCCTGAGTCCGGTTACATTGGTGATCCAGCGATGCGAATTGTCTGGCAGTTGGGGCAAGCAACTTTGGCGGCATCGATCTCGCTGGTGGCCTGCGTGATGTTGTTCAAGCGAAAGGGAGGAATTGTTTTATTGCACTTGGGGATATTAGGACTGATGGCGAATGAACTGTATGTCAATTCGACCAACAAAGAAGAAAGGATGGTATTGGCCGAGGGGAGCACCGTCAGCCATGCCTTCGATATTCGTTCTACTGAATTGGCCATCATCGAT
>JBGTHU010000699.1:0-2237 GCA_041745975.1 Mariniblastus sp. | reverse complement strand
TGGTACTGCAGCTGCCGATAATGATTTTCATCTCTTGCTGGCCTCCATTGAGGATGCGACCGAACTGGGTGTCACGCTTCAAATTAATCCATTTTGCTTAATCGAATTGATCGAGAGAACGTTACGGGCGAATAAAAATATTTCACCGCTGGTGACTGAATCATGCTGATTTTGAATGCTGACATGCGAATCTATTTGGCAACTCAGCCGACCGATCTGACCCCTGCGAAGCTCTCAATCCCGATTGATAACGATTATCATCAATCCGAAGGCTGCAAAGGCCGATGGGTTTACCTCGCTAAATCAATCGATTAAGCTTAAGGAAGGGGTGTTGTACCCATTCATGTTGAAATTTTGGCTGGATTTAGGGGAATTATAGTGACTCGATACTTAATCAATTTTCTTGGAATCTTTCTCTTCATAACTTCCTCTTTGTTGTTTACCAGCGGAACGTCGTCAGCCCAGAATGTGGGCGACGAGATGACTATTGCAGCGACCGAGTTTTTGGCCAGCCTTGATCAACCGGCGCAATTGGGCGTCGCCAAAATGCGTTTTGATGATCCGGCTCGGATGGATTGGCACAACATTCCCAAAGCGACTCGTAAAGGCTTACAGTTTCGGGACATGTCTGCGGAACAGCGCGATCGGTGTCTCGGATTGCTCAAGACAGCGCTGAGTGAATCAGGCTTTCAACAAGCGATGAACATCATGGCTCTCGAAATCAATCTGAAAGTGGGCGAAACGAATAAGCCGTCGGCTCACTTGCGAGATCATGAACGGTTTTATCTGACGATATTTGGCGAACCGGGAAATCAGGGGATTTGGGGGTGGAGTTTCGAAGGGCATCATTTGTCACTGAACTTTGTCCTTCGCGATGGGGAGGTGGTCAGCTGCACGCCCCTGTTTATGGGTGCCAATCCCGCGACAGTGAAGACCTTTGTTGCTGGCGGGCCTCGAGTCGGTACCCGCACTCTCGCCGCCGAGGAACAGTTGGGCTTTGATTTACTCAACGCCCTTGATGAAACTCAACTTAAGATAGCACTCATCGACACTCGCTCTCCAGCAGACTATCGGTTTGCTGGCTTGTCAAAAGTACCCGCAAGCCAGACACAAGGATTGGCTGGTGAATTGATGAACGAACTGCAAAAAGAAAGTCTGATGGTTTTGCTTGAGACTTATTTCCATCGGCTTACTCCGGACTTAGCAAGAAAAAATTTAGAGACTGTGGAAGCGCAGGGGCTTGAGCGAATCCATTTCTCTTGGGCAGGATCAACGATACAGGGTGTTGGTCATTACTACCGAATCGAGGGCCCTTCCATTCTGATTGAGTTCGTCAACAATCAAACTGATCCGGAGGGAAATGCGGCCAATCACATCCATACGATTTTGCGGGACCCAATCAACGATTTTGGTCGCTAACGCCCTTGCGATTCGGATTCTTTTCCCTAGATACAGGGCGAGGTCGTTGGCAAGCACCGACTGGGTTTGCCAACTTCGCAAACAAAAAGGTCGCGGGATTTTGAATCCCGCGACCAACCAATCGCCCTCGTCACTGGTGAACTGTTTTAGGCTCTGTTTTTGAAAAGGGGCCTGACCCTTTGAATGTGAAATACGATGTGAAATAAATCTCCAAGCTAACGTCTCGCTGTTGTAAGGAAATCCCGTTTTCGAAACAACGTACTGGGGATGGCTATCGTTTCAGCGAGGAATCACTGAAGCTCCCGTGGTGACCATCACTTGACGACTGATCCCGCTGAGGCTGATGGGGATCGGATCCTTTAACCAGGGAGCACAATCACCGGGACGATAGAGCCCCAAAGAGTAGACGCATTCATTGGGAGGATTGATAGCTGTTTGATACGGCAGTGTGACCAAGCTGACGAAGAAGTGAGCGACAGATCGTACTGGCTGCATGATCGGCCCATGAGTATGCCCATACCGTTCCAATTGTCGATTTTCGAAATAAAGTGGCTTGTGACATAGCGACGAAGCCGTCCAAGTATATGTCTGAGGTACCCAGTCACGATAAATTGAGCCCTGCTCCTCTATCACACACGAACGCGGGATGTTCCAGTAGTCCGCGATCGCCAACAGTTCCTTTTCTCCCAATCGAGCGTACGCAATCCGCTGGCCACTGTCGAGGATCAAATACCCTCGTTGCAAATCTACCATGGAACCCGTTGCAATTAAGTTTCCATAACGATCCCGCCAGTCTCGACTCAAGGTATCGGTTCTTG
>JBGTHU010000698.1:0-2961 GCA_041745975.1 Mariniblastus sp. | reverse complement strand
ATGCTAGCCATATCTTTTTTCGGCTAAATCGTTACAATTAAGATCGATGTTTGTTCTCAGTTGCCACTTGCCGCCACAACGCCAACGTCATTCGAGTTATGGATCAGCCCTTGAATTATCGTTCACCTTTCGCTATCTCGCGAACGCCAAATTTTGTTAACCATTCCAAACTTTCCCTTGACGGTTTACTCCAGAACGGATTACGCCAGATCGGATTGCTGTTGGTTGTTGGTTGGCTGGGCTTTAGCCTGCCGCATGGACTGGGGTCGGCCGAAGGAACTGTAAATTCGACAACGGGTGCCTTCGTCGAAAATCGAAATGGTCGTTCCAGCGGCGAGATTTTTTTGAGTGCTGAATCATCTGTGACAACCGCATTCTGTCCTTTTTGCGCCGCCATCAACGCCACCTTTGGCGAACAAATCGACAAACATGATCTGGTGGTAATTGCTAAATTGATTGAACAACCCCCAGAAGCCCAAGAGGATGATTGGGAGTTCCCCAAAGGGAAGTTTGAAATAGATCAAGTCCTCAAGGGTGGCGAATGGGTCGCCAAGGGAATGGTGTTTCCCACTCAATTGGTCGGTAAATATCCGTTGGGGCAAAAGTTCTTGGTAATGGGTGTGGAGCCTCCCCAAGTCCTTTGGAGCACGCCTATTCAAGCTTCCGATAAATTGATCAAGTACTTGTTCGACGCTCAACAATTACCGAATTCGGGGCCCGAAAGATTGGTTTTCTTTCAAGAGTACTTTGAAAACGAAGAGTCCGTGATCGCCTTTGACGCTTACGATGAGTTCGCGATCGCTGATTATAACGACCTGATTGCAATGAAAGACCGAATCAAACGGGAGCAGATTATCCAGTGGATCAACGACCCCGAAATTCGTGTCGACCGTCGGCGGTTGTATTTCACCATGCTGGGAGTATGCGGCCAAGCGGATGATGTGGAAATGTTGGAGGAGTTGATCCGATCCAAAGAGGAAGACAAATTGGCCGGACTCGATTCGTTGGTTGCCTGTTATTTGTTATTGAAAAAATCGGACGGATTACCCTTGATTGAAGAACGCTTCCTCAAGGACCCCGAAATTGATTTTCGTGACGCCAATGCGGTTCTTTCCGCACTTCGCTTTCACGGTACTGAAGTTGAAGTTATACCTCGCATCCGGTTGGCCCAATCGGCACGACTGTTTCTTGATCGACCTGAATTGGCCGATATGGTGATCCCCGATTTGGCCCGCTGGGAAGATTGGTCGGTGATGGATCAGTTGGTCGAAATGTTCGAAACCGCTTCGGAGGACAATCAGTGGATTCGTGTTCCCATTATCACTTATCTGAAAGCGTGTCCCAAACCAGAGGCCAAAGCCCATATTGCAAAATTGGCTAAAATCGATCCCGATGCGGTACGACGAGCCGAGTTTTTTATGGGCGGTTTTATTGATGACTCCGATGATGATGACGAGGGTGAGAAAAAGAGCGACGATAAAAAAGAGAGTAAGACAGATACGGAAACCGATTTGGATTCGGAAATGACGGTTGAAGAACAGGAATGGATATCTTACAAGGTGGCGTCCTCCGATTACGATCCGATGGAATCAATCGATTTGAATGATGACTTGAACGACTCCCTCCAACAAACTCAAACGGCTTCCTCTAATTTTTCCGTGAACCAAGGGGAGCAGTTAGCCGTAGAATCGGAATCGACACCAAAAAATGATCAGGTCGCGGCAGCCAGTGTGGCTGCCAATACACCGGTCGCTATCGCCACCCAACCGAAACTGGGATTGATTATTGTCGGTGTCGTTTTTGCTACCTCGGCGTTGTTGTTCCTGTTGCTATGGTCGGTCGTCAATGGCTGGTTTGAACGTTTGATCTATTAGAATCAATGAGTATCCAAGAGTCTCAGATTTTTTCCAGTGACGCCAGGTCGATTCAGACCGACGTGATCCATTATCGTTCTCTCAGTAAATCGGCGGTCGCCTGTTTTTTGTTTGCACTGATGGGGCTGAGCGTCTTTATCCATGAAGTTTTTGTGGTGCTTCCGGCCTTGGCGGTCGCCTTTGGTATCGTCGGCTGGATGAATTTTCAACGCTACAGCGAAGAACTATCAGGATTGATATTGCTGCGGATCGGATTGGTGTTGGGCGGCGTTTGTTTGATTGCAGGGATGGCTTATCATGTCTATGTTTACAACACCGAAGTTCCCGAGGGATATCGCCGCATTAACTTTTCGATGTTGCGTGAGAACCCAAAAACTGCAGCTCCCTATGCTGAAATCGCCCCGTCGATTGACGGAGAAAAAGTCTTTTTGCGAGGCTATGTCCGACCTGGCGATAAACGAAAAAATCTAAAGCAATTTATTTTGGTCGGCGATTTCGGTAGTTGCTGCTTCGGGGGAAATCCCAAATTATCCGAAGTTGTCGCAGTCACGATCGACGTTCCGGAAAAAACCGTGAATTATGGTTACGGGCTGCGACGCATCGGCGGCACATTCGAATTTTATAAAGAGACAGCTCGTACCCAAGAGTCCGAAGTCCCCCAGGTCATGTATCACGTGAGAGCCGATCATGTCAAATGACGGCCTGGCTTAAATGCCTACTCCTAAACCGTTAAAGCTGGCCGCGAAATTGGCCGTAATCGGTGGCGGCTTATCCGGTTTAGTTGCCGCTCGCAGGTTGGAAAAAGAGCAACCAACGGCTCAGATTACACTGTTCGAATCTCAATCCCGTTTGGGAGGGGTGATTCACACCGAACGGGATGAGGCTGGAATCGGCTACTTAATCGAGAATAGTGCTGACATGTTCAGCACGCAACCCGCAGCCGCCATTCAGCTCTGCCAAGAATTGGGCCGGGAACACGAGCTAATCTCGACCCAGCCGGTTCAACCGCGAGCCTACATCGCAGTACCGGCAACTGACCAGACTCCCGCCGGTATTGTTCCTGTACCCGCCGGATTTTCGCTGATGT
>JBGTHU010000697.1:0-2632 GCA_041745975.1 Mariniblastus sp. | reverse complement strand
CTGTGGCCGCACGTCCAGCAGGCTCAAAGCGAGTTAACAGATGTCGATGGCAATTGTAATTTGGGACAAGCGATCGCTGCCGGTCGACACCGACTTGAGAAAGCTTGCGGTCTTCAGACGCTGGAGGTCCCACTCAGCCAGATCGTCGAAACGGACAGTTTCACTCGATTCAGCTTGCAGATTTTGATGGACGCGGATCGTTTTTTACAACTGCATAACCTTACGGTGCAGGAGTACCGCCAACTTTATCGGTTGCGCAGTCGTTCGCATCCGGTCCCCGAATTGGAACGACAGGGGGATTGGTGCGAGACCCCGTTTTGGGTTTGGGATGCGTCCACTCAATCCTACTCCACTGATCAACAGATTCTGCGGCGGCCATTGTATGTTCGCCAAACCTGTAAGATTGGTGACAACCGAGTCGAAATCGAATTGGGGGATGGTGATCAATGGAGCCAGCGATTTATCAGTCAATCCAATTTCGAATCTATGATCGAACAATTTTTGATGTTAAAGCATCAGGGAATTAAAATTCGTCCCCGAGCGATCGTGACCACGATGTACTGCCGCTGTATATTGAGCGATTTGTTTTTGCACGGCGTGGGAGGTGGCAAGTATGATCAGATTACCGATTTGATTGCACGACGATTTTGGGATGTAGCGATCCCCCCTTTCGCCGTGGCCAGCTTCAGTTTCAAATGGTTGTCGGGGCTGCTGGAATCAATGCATTCAAAGGCTGCCGTTGAACCACAGCTTTGGCAGGCCTTAGTCGAATTAAGTCAAATTCATGAGAACGAACTGATTCAACTGCGGCAGCAGCTGCGGAACGTTGAACAGCACCCCGACCGAGTAATGCGGCAGCGAGATCCACAATTGGGTCTGGCACATCCTGGTATCCAGGCCATCATCGAGCGGAAGCAGGCGATTGTTGCGGGTCACATACCCATGGAAAATGGTCGAGAAAAATATTTGGCAATCGCCCAATGCAATCAACAATTATTCCCTTTTGTAGCCACCGAAAAACAGCGGTTGCAAGAACGGCTGGAGCGATTGCCTCGACTATTGGAGTTGCGGCAGTCGATCGACTCTCGCGATACCAGCATTTGCCTTTATCCCGAATCAATAGTGGAAACAATCAAAGCCCTGTTGACGAAATCAATGTCGCCGCACACATTCGTGAACCGTTTCAAATTGATTGACCATGTTTGAATTTCCAAAATCACCTCAACGTCACAAGGGAGAAACCTCGGCAACTGATTTAAGTGCTGCTGCGGTAATGCCCGACACCCGCCCCTCTTTGCAAACCGCTCGCTTGTGGCTCAGACCATTCGACATCGCAGATGCGGATCGGTTTGAAACATTAATCGATGACCCGGAGATCGCGATCAATACGCGACTCCCTGTCCATCCATTACCTGCCGGTTCAGCCGCCAATTGGATTGATGCTCATCTTGATTTGTGGATATCTGGAAGAGCGGTGATATTCGCAATCTGCCAAACGCCATTGGATCAACCTTTGGATCCACCTCAGCAACGACTTCCCATCATTGGCACCATCGGATTAGAGATTTCAATCGATGATCATCGTGGGGAATTAGGATATTGGCTGGGGCGAGCTTACTGGAGCCAGGGATTGGCCAGTGAAGCGGCGGCGGCAGTGATCGACTACGGCCTGGATCATTTAGCGTTGAACAAACTCACGGCCCACTGCCTTGCTACGAATTACGCTTCGCGAAGGGTTTTAGAAAAAGTTGGCTTCAAACAAGAGGGACATCAACGGGATCACATTCGTCATTGGGGCCGCTATCATGATCTCATAAGTTGGGGATTATTGTACGGGGATCGTTAGGCGTATCAGGGATTACTGCACGCGATTCGTTCGGTTTTAGGCCTAAATCTGAGGCTAAACAAAAGCGACCCACCCGGCCGAGACTGAGGGTGGCGAGTTGCAATCAAGGTATATGGAACTGGTCTCGGGATTGTTTTGGGAATTCTCGCGCTTATACCATTTATTGGCTTTGTCGTACTTTTAAATGTCAATGGGGGAGCAACGGGAGTATTGAAGCGAAACGGGATTAAAGTTGGATTAATGGGTGCAAAGCTATCCTCAATCTAGTCGGCATACGAAGGAATGGAGGCTAATTTCCGGGTACGAGTCTTGATAGAAAATCGCTTGGTAACAGTCATCTCGATGCGTGATTTGATGCGCGATTTAGTCTGTCCTATGAAAAATCTGCTAAAGCCAATGGAGCCAATGGAGCCAATACGCATGTCCTTTCTATTCTTCCCGGCTGCCGCCGGGCAACTCATGCGCCCTCGATGTGTTATAAACGCCATCACCATCATTAACATCATTCGTTGTGGTAGGGCCTTCAAACCCGTTAATGCCAGAAACCCCTGGAGTGATGCAGCTGCTTGTGAGACGATAACCATTGCAGATCCTTCCTGTGTAGGGTGAGATTTCAAAGAACTCTCATGGGCGGGAGCCGCTTTTTTGTTCATTGCAATTTTTTTGCTAGCGACCAAAAATCGCAACTTCAAAACTCACGCTTCGGGCTACGATTTTTGACAGACCAGCCGTGGGGGCTTGCCGCTTACTCTTGCCGCAATGCCGTTACGATCGGAACGGTAGCCG
>JBGTHU010000696.1:0-12923 GCA_041745975.1 Mariniblastus sp. | reverse complement strand
GGGGCGACGGGCTCGACGTATTAATCGTCTGCGGAGTTTGAAATGATTGAGTGGTTTACTGAAGACTCGTTTGTGCCGATGGTTGTCGGAGGCATGTTGACGTTGGCGTTTTTGGGATTGGCATTCTATTTCTATGATCGCACGATGTTGCTGGTGGCGATCGTGATTGCGATACTGACCACTCTCACCGTCGTAATTGAGAAGACCATTGTAACCGACAAAGAACAATTGACCGCCGAGGTGAAAAATTTGGCGTCGGCTGTCCAAAGGAATGATTTGGCCGAGGTATTGCGATATGTCAGTGACTCTCGCGAGGATGTCAAATCCAGAATACAAGCGGAGATGCCACTGTACCAATTTAAGTCATGTCGAGTTCTCAAAGTGATTGATTTTGAAATCGAATCCGATCGCCGTCGAGCCAAAATTGTATTTGTTGTTTTCGCTACAGGAACTCATCCAAGTTACGGAACAAGAAATGCTCATCGACGCGTGACGTTGATGTTTGAAAAGACCCCCAACGAGCAGTGGAAGTTTTATGATTACGATCATGAAGCGGCCACCCAGGGGTACCGACTGTAAGGTGATTTCACAGGAGGTACCGTTGACGACGTGGACTCAATGGGAATTTTTTGACAAGGGAATTTAGGACAAAGAATGAGTACAGCATTTTAGGAATCAATCGAAAACAAGTTCCGATAGGATGATTGCCGAAGCATGGGGATGAGGTAGTAGAAAACGGACGGCAAAAAAGGCAAACACAGTCGACCTAGCATGTCAATTGGACCAATCTCTCACCACTTTCCTCAATAATCTCCCTGTTGGAAAATTCCATTGTCAATAAATTCCGTTGTCCAGTAATCTTTTTTAACAAAAAAAAGGGGAGGCCGAGTGGCCTCCCCTTTGACTTTCATATCAGGTTTTCCTCTAAAAAGGAAAAACAATAGGTTGGTTCGATTTACTCGAACAACTTACTCGATCAATCCGACTTGATCTTCTTCCAGTTCTTTTTGGATAATGATCCGTGGAGTGACCATCATCATCAAGTTCTGGGTGCGGTGCCCGATAGCGGTATTGCGGAACAAGCGATTGACATAAGGAATGCTGCTGAGCATCGGTAAACCGCTTTCCACTCGCCCTTCTTGCATCCGCTTGATACCCCCCAACAATACGGTGCCGCCGTCAGGGACGCTGACCACGGTACTGATATTGGTTTGGGTGACCACCGGTTGCTGAATGGTGATACCCGTGGTAATCACTTCGAACTCCTCATCATCGGGAGTCCGACCGGGTTGCACGCGTCGCAACAAGTCGTCGAGGATCGAATCGGAGGTGCGCCGAGTGGTCGTCGATCCGTCAAAAGTAAACTCGCGTTCCTCGGTGACTTCCGTGAAGCTAGGAGTCAATTGAACACGTACAAATCGACGGTCATCTGAAACCACGGCTCGCACGTTGAGCATTCTCCCTTCGGGAATCAGGGTGATAATCGGTTGCTGGGCGACGGCGAAGTCTCCCACGATCGGAACAACCGAGGTCACAAAAGGCCGTTGAGCACCATCAAAAATAGTACCGGGTTGGCCGTTAAACATGGTGACCGTAGGAGCCTGAGTGATTGACGTTCGGGTATCTCCCTTGGCCGCACTGATCAAGAAAAAGACTTCGATGTCGGACAAGATAGCAAATCCGAATGAACCGGCTGTCGAGGGGCTAAATGCATTGGCACCGAACAATGGTTGAGCCGCACTGAAACTCCCTTGCAAAAACTTCAGGTCCAAATTATCGGTTGGAATAAAGTTCTGGCCATCATCTTGAGATCGACCAACGACGGTCGTTCCTCGTCCGGGGCGAGTGTCCGCGACCGCTTGCTCCGGTGTCAAGCCACTGTTGTCATTGATGCTAAAGTCAAAATCGACTCCGATTCGTTCAAAGAAATCGTCGGTCATCGTGATGAAGCGTACCTCGATCACGATTTGTACGTCATTGAGTTCTCGCAGACGACGCAAAAGTTCTTGGATTTGATCATGGACTTCTTGAGTCTGAGTCACGATCAAGCTCAAGTTAGGCGCGAAGGCTCGGATAGCACCACCGTCGTCTTCTTCCCATAGGCCGTTAGGAATCACGTCCTGAATCAGATTGATCAATTGAATGAAATCAAATTCAGTAATACCCCCATATTTTTCATTACCAAATTGGGTATAGGTTGGGACGCCACGTTGAGGCCCTCCACCGAATCCACCCATGCCGTAGTAAGGGTTGTTGGGATCATTTTGTAGATTGGCCAACAGGTTGTCAGGACCCATGCTGAATGAGCCTTGGTTCTGTTGAGGCATCCCTGGCTGGATAAAATTCATCCTCATCGGATCAGGGTGTTGAGCCATGGGAAGTATCAGGTCACCGATGTAGTAAGTCTTTGTGGCCAGATTGGTGCTGCGAGCATCTTTACTGGTCACTCGAATGATTTCGTTTTCTACCACATAGACCAGGCCGACTTGGCTGAGAATCACTTCCATCGCACTTTTCAGCGAGATCGGTGATTTAATGGGGACATTGATCATGCGATCAGGATTTACGTTTTCAGCGGCCAGAGCCAGATCATCGAAGATGATATTGATTCCGACTTGATCGGCCAATGATTCCATGGCATCGGCCAGGGTACCACGAAACTCGCCTTGGATTTTCTGCGTTTTCAGCAGACTGTAAATGCGCGCCTCTTCGGGGGAATCGTAGCGGCTCATTTCCAGTTGTTCCAGGCGTTTCTGCCCTGTTTTCAGATAGGTATTGAGGTCGCTAGGAAATTCAAGAGGTTTGTCAAAGTCCATTCCCACAGCGGCCTGTTCAGCTGCGTACAAGCCATCTAAGAAGCGTTGCTCTTTCAAGGCCTTGGTGGCGAGCGCCCTTTCCAGCATCGATTGAGCGCGGTGTTTTTCGATCAACACGCTGACCAACACGGAATCGGGAGCCAGTTCGGCAGCCTGTTTTACGATCACACCGGCTTCGGCAAAACGTTTCTCGGAGACCAATTTGTTGTAGTCTTCGACCAATTTCTGCAATTGGGTTTCTACGTCCCAGCGTTCTTGCTGAATACGTTCGATTTTGTCTTTTGATTCGGCATTGGCTTCATCGTTCATGATTTCCGGCAAATTTTGCTGGATGTACTGTTGCATTTGGCTGATATCTCGATCAATGGCGGCCAGCAGCGGTCGTTGATTTTCCGCATCCAAGTCAGAACGAGAGACACGGCTTCGCAACTCGTACATTTTCTCCAGAGCTTGCCGTGGACTCGACTGCAGCAACCCTTCGGCTGCGGCTCGCTCCCGAAAAATTTCGCTCTGCAACTGTTGGAAACCGTCTCGCTGATCGGTACCGGATCGAGGTTGCATGATTTCCGTTTCTTGAGATGCCAGCGAGGCTTTCAAGATCTCCGAATCGGGTGCCAAGCGCTCGATTTGGTCTCTGATCGCTTGTCGGACTGAACCATCCAAATCGGATCGATTTTTCCAAGCCAGTTGGAATAGATCAATCGCCGATTCTCGATCATTCGCCGCCAACGCTTGCAAGCCGGCGTTATAGTATTCCAAACCGGATCGCGGCAATCGGTTGATGCTGCCAGCGGCGTCGGTTTGGTCGAGTTCTTCCATTGACGCGACTTGAACTACACGCGTCGTGTCCCGAGTGGGATCGTATCCCGCCTGGACGACTTGATCAGCGCGATTGCCCCCGTTAAAGCTGGATTGCTGGACGGCGGAATTTTGTCGATTGAGCGCATTTTGAATTTTCAGTTCCAATTGCCATGGTCTCAGCTCGTCACTGCCAAATTGACTTTCGTCGACCTGCAATGATTTCGCTTTTTGGAGCATGCCGTTGGCTTCTTGCCAACGTTCTTGATCGATCGCCAATTGGGCCTGGGCCATTAACCGAGAGAACTCTTGGTTGGTGGCGGCGGATTTTTGTTGAAGGATCGCACGAGCGGATTGCAATTTTTCCATCATTTGAGAGGGAGTGCCAATTGTCGGATTGAATTCGACGTTAAACACCTCAGCCTGACGAATCAGTAGCTCCGCACTATCCAGATCATTGTATTCGATCAACCCTTCGGCTTGCAGCAATAAAAAGGCTGCGGCTTGGGGGTTGAACGATGGATCTTGTTTCTCCATCAAGCGAATCAGTTCGGTTTGCCGTTGAAGCATCGTTCGAATCGCAGCGGGAGAGTCTGGCATGGTCGAAAAGTCAACCAGATAAGTTTCGGCTTTGTCAAGCCAACTGGTGGCTTGTTCGACATTACCGCCCACCAAGGCTCGCCGCGCTTCTAATAGCGCCAGTCGAGCTGCAGTTTCCTGTGTCTGTCCGTTGGCCGCGGTGGTCGGCAACGGATTCGATGATTGTCCTTGAGCCAGCTGGGAAAACGAACTGGTTCCCACTGACATCAGCATGGCAATGGCCATGATACCCTGTAAACGGAGGGAGGTGATCACGCAACGCTCCTTGTATTGTGACATTGTGACGTCTAACAAAACTTCCTGACTCAATCCGCGATGAGAAACGATTTCTCATCTTTTCTGCACCCGGAAAAGGTCATGATGAAAACAAAAATACGAAAATCCGTCGCAACTCCGGCCGTTCCTTCAGCACTCGAGAGACTGCGCGCGTTATGGTCGTGAGAAGTAAATAATGGGCCAAACAAGCTTGGTCAATACCAGTTTGCAAAAATAATTTTGACGCTAGCAAAATAGTTATCCCGTTTGATGATTTGGTTGTCTTTTAACCAGGGGTTCCTCGTCCCCAAAGAAAACAATAGGAAGGGCACAGTTTGCCAAGAAATCACGGGGATTGTCAATTTTTCTGACTTAATTTAATCCTTTTATCCCCTAAAACTAAACTGATCCAGGTCAATTCAATTTCCGATAGCAAGATTTGCCGATTAAAAATAGCAGTTTTTGACTTAATTAAATCCGCCAATTGCGGTATAATGAAACCAACAAAGATCACTTCGGCAACATTTGGCTGAGGGACCATTTTTTGGGTAGGCCGAAATCATCAGAGACTAGTGCTCAGCACGTCCGATTTCCGCTTGTCTCCCAGCGACTCCCATCGCTGAAAAATTTGTCGAAGTATCTTATATGAAAACCGTTTGGGACTTGTTCCCAAGCGGTTTTTTGTTTGCTTTTTGTTTCTCCTTCGAAGCAGGCGATGGCTTGCGCCGCTCCGCTAAAACCCGGAAGTTAATTCGGGACAATTCTTTAGGGAGGTTGATGAATAAGTTTTTGGAATCGTTTACAATGGATTAACATCGATCTCGATTTCAATCGTCGCCGTGCCGGCCTGTCAGAAAAGGGGTCAGACCCTTTTTCTGACAAAGTCTAATAAGTTTCATTTTTTTGCACCCCACTGTAATTCATGAGCCAAACGACCATCGATACTGCATCGAATGATTTACTGCGACAGTTTGAGGTCGCCCGTCGAGAATTGCTTGAATTGACGACTCGTAACCGCCTGCTAAATACGCCTCGAGATTCAGATCGAGGTGTTGCCATTGAAATCAAAGAGGAATCGAGCACTGAGATTTTTCGGATGCTGGTCAGCGAAGGGAAGGTCATGCGATTCGAAGAGGGCGAATTGGTCGACTTCGAGGATGATGCTGCTGAACCAACGATTGAATCGGGAACTGCCGGTTCGGGCACCGCCATGGAGTCCGATGCCGCGGGGTCTGCCAGTTCGACCACGGCCAGTCGTCGGCGAGTTAAACGTCGTCGAGCGGAGAAAGAGGTCGATATTCATGACCAGGTATTGCATACCTTGCTCGAACCCGACGAATTGGATCGTCGGCTGAATCGATTGGTAAACGACGGTGCCGCTATTATGCAAGAGCAAGGTGTCAATGTGCTCTATTTGGCGCTCGGGTTTCTTCGCTGGTTTGAACCGAATCAGCCCGATCGGGCCCGTCACGCACCGCTGTTGTTGGTGCCTGTGACTCTTTCGCGGGGTCGAGGGGGAAGTCGTTATTCTGTCTCGTTCCGCGACGATGATATTTCAACCAATATTACTTTGAAAATTCGGTTGTTGGTTGATTTCAATGTGTTGTTGCCTGACTTGCCGGATACCGAAGAGATCGTCCCCGCCGCCTATTTTCAACAAGTCCAACAAGCGATCGCCAGCCAACCTGGTTGGGAAGTATTAGCCGATGATGTTGTGCTCTGGTTTTTTTCGTTTTCGAAATTGTTGATGGTTCGCGATCTCGATCCTGATACCTGGCCCGCCGATCGGCGATTGGAAGATCAAGCCCTGATTCGCAATCTTTTGCGAGATGGTTTTCCACCGGCTCAGCCACTGATCGATGGCGAAAGCAATATCGATTCGTTGTTTGAGCCCAAGTCGACCTACCACGTCATTGACTGTGACAGTTCCCAAGCATTGGTTGTCGAGGAAGCGATTCGTGGTCGCAGCATGGTGATTCAGGGGCCGCCGGGGACCGGAAAATCACAAACGATCACCAATCTGATCGCCGCCGCCGTGGCGGCCGGCAAGAAAATACTATTTGTCTCCGAAAAGATGGCGGCCTTGGAAGTCGTCAAACGCCGCTTAGACAATATCGGGTTGGGGGATATGTGCCTTGAATTGCATAGTAATAAAACCAACAAACGACAGGTTTTGCAAGAAATCGAACGCACCCTCAAGTTGGGAACACCGCAAATCCCCGCGCAGATCGATAAAGTGGTCGACCAGTTAAAAGCCAAGCGGACGGAATTGAACGAGTATGTGCGGATCTTGCACAACCCATTTGCAATCTCTGAAGACACCACAGGCCCCACCCCGTATCAGATACTCACCGAGCTAATCGACCTGCGGACCCAAAATGTTCCGCTACCCGATTTTCAAATCCCCGAAGCCGCAAGGTGGTCCCGCGAACAATTCCAGCAAAAATTCCAAGCCGTTGAACAACTGGCAGACGTCATCGAGGGGATTGGCGATCCGCAACAGCATCCTTGGCGAGGTTCGAAGATCGACGTGATACTGCCTTTGGACTTAGAACGGCTTCTGGCGATCGCGCCGCAACGACTTCAAGAACTGCAACAAGCTATCGAAAGTGGCAATCGACTGGCCGGTCGTTTTCAAGAGCAACCGCCAATCAGTTTGCTTCAATTGCGACAGTTCATCAACACGGTCATTGCTCTCCAACACGCTCCCGCGATCGACCCGCAACCACTTGCCGGAACCGCATGGACCGACTATCGGACTCAAATTCAAGAACTGGTTCACCACGCCACCAACGTGATTGACGCTCGTCAGAGTCTGGACGGGCAAGTAAATCCGACTGCCTGGGAGCAGGATTACGATCAAGCCTTAGTCGCCTATCAAAAGTGGGGCAAATCGATTTGGCGAATGTTCTCGTCCGATTATCGGCGAGCCCGCAAAACATTACGCAGTTCTCTGGTTGGCAAACAACCGGCAACTTTCGAGCAACGGTTGTCTGTGCTGCAATTACTGCAGGATCATTTTGTCGGCCAGCAAAAATTGGCGGCTGGATCGGTTGTAGGCGAGCGCGCTTTTGGGCGTTTTTGGTTGGGGCTGCAAACCGATTGGCAACAGATTATCGATTGGGCGAACTGGGACAACAGGTGCCAACAGGAAAACATTCACCCCGATTTTCGTCAGCTGTTCTTGCGTTTTGACCAACCGGAAGACTTTCGCCGATTGGCCGACGATGCCTCATTGAAACTAAACCAATTCGCCGGTGGTTATCAGTCTCTTTGCCAATCTCTAAAAATTGACTTGGAGATTGCCTTTGATGCACCCGCAGCGGATCAACCCGCCTTTGCTGAGGCTGACCAGGCGTTGTTGCAGCAACTGAAGCATGCGGCCCATGCGCCCGTCAATCAAATCGTGGATCGGCTCAATCGTTGGATCGAGCAACCGCATGGCCTGCAGCAATGGCAGAAATACCGGACTGCACTCGAATCGGCGTCAGCCATCGGCGATGGTGTCTTTGTGGAACGGATGAAGCAGGGCAGCATCTCGCCATCCCTTGCGACCGCGGTGTTTCGATTCGCCTATGCCGAATCGGTATTGCGGGCAATCTATCAACAGTACCCTCAACTGGAATCGTTTCGAGCGGATCAATACGAAAAAACGATCGCCCAGTTCGCCGATTTCGACATTCAACGCATTGAATTGGCTCGCGCTGAAATCGCCGGTTATCACTGGAGCAACATCAGCCAAAAACGAGGCGGTGATTTCGCTGACGGGGTTTCCCTGCTGCGGCACGAAATGCAAAAAAAGCGTCGCCATCTCCCTTTAAGAGAATTAATTCAACGCGCGGGTAGTGCCATCCAGGCGGTCAAGCCAGTGTTTATGATGAGCCCAATTTCCGTCGCTCAGTACCTGGAACCGGGCGCCGTCGATTTCGATTTGTTGTTGATCGATGAAGCCTCCCAAGTCCGCCCGGTCGAGGCGTTGGGGGCGGCTGCACGATGCCAGCAAATGATCGTTGTCGGTGACGATAAACAGATGCCTCCGACCCAGTTTTTCGGTCGCGTTGTCGGTGAAGTCGACGATGAAGACGAACCGGAAATGCAAGCGGGCGATGTGGAAAGTATTTTGGGCTTGGCAATCGCCCGCAACATGCCCCAGCGAATGTTGCGCTGGCATTATCGCAGTAAGCATGAATCGTTGATCGCAGTTTCCAATCGAGAGTTTTACGACAATCAGCTGTATGTCATCCCCTCACCGGAAAAGATGGGAACGATCGGCGTCCAGTTCCAGTTTGTTGAAGACGGACGCTTCATCAAAGCCCGCAACCAACGCGAAGCTCAAATAGTGGCCCAAGCGGTCATGCAACACGCCAAGGATTCCCCCCAATGGACGCTCGGTGTGGCCGCGTTTTCTGTTTCGCAACGCGACGCCATCATCAGTGAATTAGAGAAACTTCGCCGCAAAGATGTCTCCTGTGAAGATTTCTTCGATCCGTCCGCCGCCAATCCATTTTTTATTAAGAACTTGGAGAATGTCCAAGGGGACGAACGCGATGTGGTATTTGTCTCGGTTGGCTACGGGCCCAGCGAAGACGGTAGGGTCTCGATGAACTTCGGGCCTGTCTCCAATTCCGGCGGCGAGCGACGGTTGAATGTTTTAATGACGCGAGCCAAACAAGTGCTGAGAATCTTTTCCTCCATGCGTCCCGAAGAAATTGACTTAAATCGAGCCACGGGTCGTGGGCCAGCAGTATTCCGGGAATATTTGCGGTACGCTCGCGACCGCAGCGAAGGTCGCTTGGCCAGCTTGACTGAGGAGATGCAGGGTGATCAGAACAACGACCGCTTGATTCAAGTCATCAAGCGTGAATTGGAATCGCGAGGCTATCAATTGGAATGCAACGTAGGAATCGCAGGTGTCTATGTTGATCTGGCCGTGCTCAACCCCGATCAGATTGGCCAGTATTTGCTGGGCATTGCAGTGGACGGCCAAACCTACCGGTCGGCCCGGTCTTGTCGTGACCGAGATCGAACGATTGATGGGGTATTGGGAGCCCAGGGATGGGTCATCCAACGCGTCTGGAGCCCCGAGTGGTTTCGTCGTCCGCAAGAGCAAATAGATCGTTTAGTTGAAGTTATCGAACAGGCCAAGCGGGGACGCATTCCCCGCAAAAGCGTCCGTTTGGCCAGCACAGTCAGTCAAATTGATCGAAAATCGAGCCCCATTGATCCGCTGGCTCAAGCCGTCGGAAATATCGAGCTTGCACCACCCCGATCGACATCTGCCAAGGGGAAGCCGAACGCTCGAAAAGACAGCGAGCTGTGGGGTTCTGTGCTGGCCGGAGCGGTCAAGGCCGGTGCGGCCATCTTGCAAGCTGAAAAAGGAAAACGTTTGGAGAAAGTCGTCGAAATCCTCACCGAAGACGAACAGAAAAAAAGCAAAGCAAAGCCCAAGCCCAAGAAGAAGTAACCCCCAGCCGTCGCCAAACCGACGACAGGTCGAATTCTTCAGAAAAACGTAGCCTACTTCTTGACTTTGGAATTGCCAACCGATATATTGTCATGCTATATATTGATAGCCTACATTAAATTGTTTTCGATGGAGTGTTTTGGTGAGTGATAAATTTGAGAGTGAATTGCTGCGAGGGAGTTTGGACTTGATGATCCTGTCGGTGTTGGTTGACCAGCCGTTGTATGGTTACTCGATTCAACAACAACTGCAAAAAGTCTCGCATCAGCGGATTCAACTTCCCGCCGGAACGCTGTACCCACTTCTGCATCGACTGGAGGCGGACAAACTGGTCCGCAGCCGACTGGACGCTTCCACCGGTCGGCGACGTAAATGGTATGAGCTAACCGCCAAAGGTAAAAAACGCCTGGTGGCTCAAGCCAAGCAGTGGCGAGAATACGCCAACTGCATGAATGTTTTAATCGGTTCGTTTGCCCCTGCCAGTTGATCCCATTGAATCGGTTGCCCGATGGCGACTGTCAGCATTTCCATTGCTGGTTGATTTGCTTGTTGATTTGCTGGTGCTCCACTTTTTAGTCCGGACGTTTCCTATGTCTCGTGATGAATTTGACAATTATTTGAAGCTGGTCGCGAAGCTGTTGCGATGCAATTCAGATCAGCAGCAGCAATTGTGTGATGAACTGCGCGATCACTTGGAGCTGAGAAAGGCTGACTTGATGGCGGAGGGGTTGGGCGAGCAACAAGCGATCGGACGGGCTCTTGATGAGTTCGGCGATGTGGCTTTGATGGCAGACAATTTTCGAAAAATTTCTCAACTTAAACGAAAGAGGTGGATGATGAAATTGACAACCGTTTCCATTGCGATTGGTTTTGTAGCTTGCTTGTTGCTGATGGCCATGTGGCCCGAAAATGCTCGACTGGGAGCCCCCGATCGAATTGTAGCGCAAGAACAAGTTGAGGCAGATGAGATTACCAACCTTTTCCAAAGCGAAATTGCCATCAAGGAAATAGAAGCGCGGGGAAAAGCAGAGGCCGAAGCTGCAAAGTTGGCAAAGGAGAAATTAGCAAAGGAATCGCCCGATCAACTTCAACCGATAACGATTAGCTTGCGGTACTTTGCTGCCGATGAGAAAATCGAGAGGGCTTTGAAACAGACGGTTGATTTCAGTTATGACGATGAGCAATGGGATGTGATTGCTCGCGATCTATTTGAAGGATTTGGAATCGGTGTACTGATTAACGCATCCGCTGCAGATGAGTTACGCTCAGACGACGTTCTTTCGATATCACTCTCCCAAGTATCGCTCGAGACGGCGCTGAATCTTTTGTTGGCTCAAAAAGCTTGTTCTTTTTTTGTTAAAAACGGCGTAATGCAAGTGATTCGAATTGAAGATGTCGAAGATCCCGAATTTTTGCAGACACGAATCTTTAACTGCCGTAAACTACTGGAGAGAATCGATATGCAACGGTCCCATTTAAAGACCATCCTGGTACCCGATGATCGACTTCAAGTCGATGCGGGTGGAATGGGGGGCGGCATGGGTGGAATGGGGGGTGGCATGTTCAATTTCAATGCGGTTGCTGTTTTGCCTGCCGCCAATCAAATGGGCGAAGCAGGCATGGGAGGCGGAGCGGGCGGAATGGGCGGAATGGGCGGAATGGGCGGCGGCTCAGATAAGTACAGGTATCGAAAAATTGCCACGGCGACCGAGTTGCTGATTGAACTGGTTTCGGATGCTGTCCCCAATGGGTTTGACAATGACGCTTATCAAACAATCACCATCGTCAATGGAAATATGATCGTGGTAGGTAGCCGCGATTTGTTAAATAGCATCGAGAACTTCTTGCAATTGTTGGCCGATAGCTTGAGCGATAACGACTAAGGTCGATGCTGGAGATGGTCTCAAAAAAATTGTAGCTGTTCACGGATAGTTGATGCCCGGCAAAGATGGAGGAAAACGCAGGGATGTCGAGACTCCCCGCCGAGACCTTGATTCGCCAACGAAATTCGTTGAGTCATCTCGCCATTTTGGCTTTCCAGGCAGATATTTCGGGTAACAAATAGCTGTTTTGGTGCTGGGAACGACACCAAAAATACCGAATAGCTTCCCTTTGCTTTCAACCAACAGCAGCATGAGCTAGAATTAAACGAACCGCTCGCGAACATTATTAGATCAAATTGTGAACGGTTCGGTTTTTACAAAGCGCTTCCAACGTTCAAGTCGTTACCAACGCTTTTTTGCTCCAACTTTGAATTGGAAAACAGATCATGATCAAAAGTCGGCTGCTGCGATGGTTGTGGCAAAGTCGGGTTGCCGTTGCCATAATGATTGGATTGGGATGGGTCCCATTTGGCATTTCGGCTGCGGCTGAAGATGAGCGAATTGAGTTTAATCGAGACGTTCGCCCGATTTTGTCGGATAAATGTTTCGCCTGCCATGGTTTCGATCCGAATCACCGAGAAGCGGACTTGCGATTGGATCAAGCCCCGTCCAGCGAGGAGCGAGATGGCTGGGTGATCGTCCCCGGAGACCCCGAAAATAGTCTTTTTTGGGAACGAATTACCAGCGACGACGAAGGGGGGCGAATGCCTCCTCCCGAGTCCCACAAGTCGCTTTCGGCAGCCGAACTCGAGATTTTGCGGCAGTGGATCGTGCAAGGTGCCGAATATCAACCGCATTGGTCTTTCCAAGCGATCCCCGAATCGGTCGAAATTCCCGCAATTCCAACAGCCGATCATCCGATCGATGCGTTTATCCACCAACGGTTACAAGCCGCAGGGTTATCCCCCTCTCCACCAACCGATCGCGTGTCGCTGTTGCGGCGAGTTTCATTTGCATTGACTGGACTGCCGCCAACGGTTGATCAGGTTAAAACCTTCGCCGAAGATCAGTCCAGCGATTCGTATCGACGCATCGTCGACCAATTACTGGCCTCCCCTCATTATGGTGAAGAGATGGCTCGGCATTGGTTGGATGTGGCCCGATACG
>JBGTHU010000695.1:0-1959 GCA_041745975.1 Mariniblastus sp. | reverse complement strand
CATTCGTGGAAATTAAAATCACAGCTCGACACGGAAATATTGCCAGCGACATTCAAGAGGTGATGCAGAGCAAAGTGGCTAATTTGCCGCGATTGTTTAACCGCTTGACGGGGATTCAAGTCATCGCCGACATGGGCAATTCCAGTCGAATCAAAGTTGAGATCATTGCATCGGCGGAGCACGCATCTGATTTTGTGGCTTCAGAGTTTGGGTCCAACGTGTTAACCGCATTGGACTTAACGATTTCCAAAATCGAACAACAGTTAAGAAAACAAAAAGAGAAGAGGACCGAACACCGAGGCCCGGTCAAACAGGCCTACGAAACCGAGGAGTAGACTCAACGTTCAATTGTCAATTTCAAGCAATCAACCGGATATGATAAACTGGGGCAGTGCCGTTTGCTGGCGTTTCGGGCTTGGCCGATTTAGTGGGCAGTGACAGGCTGATTTCTCCGTGTTTCCGGTATCGAAATGGTGGCATGGTGGCGAGTCGAGGGTGCTGAGCGTTTTTTTATTTCAAACTATATTATTTTAGCAAATATTACAGGTAATCAAAAAAGGATACGTTTAATGAAGTTTTCTGATTTCATTAGTGGCGACGCAATTAAGGCAGAATTAGTCTCCACTGAAAAAGAGGGAGTGATTCGGGAACTGGTTGAGCAACTGGTTTCGGCAGGTCAACTAAAGGCCGATGATTCGGATAATATTGTCCAGGCGATCTTGCGACGCGAGGAACTGGGGAGTACGGGAATCGGTCGTGGTGTTGCGGTTCCGCACACCAAGCATGCCAGTGTTACGTCTCCCGTGGGTGCTGTGGGCGTCAGTTCCAAAGGGGTCGAGTATCAAAGTCTTGATGGAGATGCCGTACAACTCTTTTTTATGCTGATTTCGCCCCCCGACCAGCCTTCTAATCATCTGTTGGCCTTGGAGAATATTTCCAAGCAGCTGCAGGACGAAACTTTTTGTCGGTTCCTCAAGCAATCCAGAACCGCCAAAGATGTTCAACAAATTCTGGAAGAAGCCGACGATAACCAATTCGCCTGACGATCCTATTCAGCACCTCGATATTTCACAGCGGTGTCTGGATTTTCCGTCTGGCGTTTTTGAGTCGCCCTCGATTCTGGTCGAATTTATGTCACATTGCAAACGATCGCAGTTGGTTACCATTACGAACCCGCAAGGTTTGCACATGCGCCCTGCTTACGTGTTCGCCGAGGCTGCATTGAAATTCGAGAGCAAAATCGAATTGATCAAGAACGATTTGCGGATCGATGGCAAAAGCGTACTCTCGATATTGACTCTGGGCGCTTCTGAAGGAACGGAAGTTATGATCGAAGCCACCGGCAATGACGCGGACACGGCAATTGGGCTCCTTCAGGAACTTTTGTCTTCCGGGTTTCCCATGGTGTCCCCTCCGAAAAGTGCGGCGCCGCACCAAACTCCAATAAGCGACGAATCGAATTAGACTCGCAAAATAAAATGATTCAAAGAATAAAAATTCAATTTCTAAATAAACAATATGAGCTTGTTGCCGCTCCATTAACCTCCGCGGATAATGTGCGATGTCAGGCCGAACCAGAAACAAATCACAATGAAGAAAGAAATGTTAATCAATGCATCGCAATCCGAAGAATGTCGGATTGCGATCATCGAAGATGGCCAACTTGAAGAACTGTACGTCGAAAGAGCCAGTCAAGAGAATTTTGCAGGAAACGTTTACAAGGGAAAAATAGTCAATTTAGAGCCGACGATTCAAGCCGCGTTTGTTGATTTTGGCGTGGGTAAGAATGGTTTTTTGCACATCAGCGACGTCGAGCCTCGCTACTTCGAACAAGGGGGATACGACCCTGATGAAATTCTCCGACAAGAAAAAGAGGCGTATCGCAGAAGCCGAAATACCAAAGGGCCTAAAAGTCAGAACCAAAGTTTTCGTCCTCGTGACAAACCCCCGATCCAGGAA
>JBGTHU010000694.1:0-5792 GCA_041745975.1 Mariniblastus sp. | reverse complement strand
AGCCGTGTTCATTTTCACGTCGACCAACAAAGTCTACGGTGATCGACCCAACAAGCTTCCTTTAATCGAGCAAGAGCAACGTTGGGAAATCGACGCCCAGCATGAATATCATTCTCACGGTATTCCCGAATCGATGTCGATTGACCAATCGGTTCACAGCCTCTTCGGTGCCTCCAAGGTTGCAGCTGAGGTGATGGTTCAGGAATACGGAAATTACTTCGGAATTCGTACCGGTGTTTTCCGTGGCGGATGTTTGACAGGCCCCAATCACAGCGGCACGCAGCTACATGGCTTTCTGGCTTATCTGATGAAGTGCACCATGACTGGAACACCGTATACCGTATTTGGATATAAAGGGAAACAGGTACGTGACAACATTCATAGCTTTGATTTGATTCAAGCCTTCGATCACTTTTATCGCTCTCCACGCAGTGGGGAAGTCTACAATATCGGCGGCGGGCGTTTCAGTCACTGCTCGATGTTGGAGGCGATCGAGATGTGCGAGCGAATAGCGGGCAAAAAACTTGATTGGAGCTATCAAGAAACCAATCGCACCGGTGACCACATTTGGTATGTCAGCGATCTGACTCGATTTCAATCGCATTATCCCCAATGGCAATTGACACGAAACATAACGGCGATTCTGCAAGAAATCTACCAATACAACACTCAGCGCTGGCAACCCGCTCCGCGTTTGCGAGCCGCCGGTTGAGCGAGCCACTACAGTTGAGCCGCTTCATTCGTGCCACTTCTTGAGTGCCACTTCTTGAGTGCTGCTCGATTGGAGCCGGTTAAAGAGAGACGGAAACAGCTTGAGCACCTCGGACACTGAACAAACATTATGGACTATGCCCTTCGACGCTTCCAACTTCGCCAGCAATTAAATCTCGATCTGAAATCAATTTTTCTGGTGACCAACTTGACCAATGTGCATTACCTGACGGGATTCTCAGGTAGTGCCGCTTGGTTGCTGATCTCATTCGACAAGGAAATCTTGCTCAGTGACCCCCGCTACACGACGCAAATTGAAACCGAATGCCCCGATTTAGAATTCGTCATTCGGTCTCCCGACGAATCGCTTTTAAGACGCTTGGGTCAAGTCATTCAATCGGGCGGCTGGCGGGTGATCCATTTCGAATCGGAACATATCTCCAAATCCGATTATGATGCGATCGAAAACGGTTTTAGCGAAATTCGGTTAGGCGTCGAGTTGGTTTCCGCTCAAGGAACCGTCGAACAACTTCGAATGATCAAAGCTGACGATGAAATCGCGATAATTCAAAAGTCGATTGAAATCAACCAGCGGGTTTTTGATATTTTGCGGCTGCAGTTGACCTCGCGCCATACGGAACGACAAATTGCCCACCTGCTGGAGCAGCAAATGCGACAAATGGGAGCTTCCGGCGTCTCTTTTGAGCCGCTGGTCGCTGTCGGCAGCCGTTCAGCCCTACCTCACGCCCGCCCCAGTGAACAACAAGTCGCCGATTCCCCATTTTTGTTAATTGATTGGGGGACATCATTCCAAGGTTACGCCAGTGACTTGACGCGTATGTTGGTTACCGGTAAATTGGACGCCAAATTTGAAGAAATATACGAAATTGTTAAACGGGCTCACGATAACGCGATTGCAGCGATTTACCCCGGACAGTCGTTCAATCAAGTCGACGCGGCAGCTCGCAAAACGATCACAGATGCCGGTTACGGCGAATTTTTCGGACACGGGTTAGGGCACGGGTTCGGATTGGAAGTCCATGAGCAGCCTCGATTGTCGCCAATCGCCAAGGGACAACTTGAACCGGGAATGGTGGTGACCGTTGAACCCGGAATTTACCTACCAGGGTGGGGAGGGATTCGAATTGAAGATGATGTACTGGTCACTCCCGACGGACATCAAGCGCTCAGTTCTCTTCCTACCGATTTCGAATCATGTTACGTGTCATTAATTTCATAAGCGAATCACAATAAAAATTTAATTCCATGGCCAGAGAAAAAGAAACCAATTCACCCAGCGGTCAGTCCGTTTTCGAAGTCAACACCGTACGGGATCTGATCGAGTTGATGCGCGAGCATGAGCTGACGGAAATCGACTTGCAACAATCCGAGCAACGGATTCGCCTGCGACGCGGCGGCCAGCAAATCAACATGCTACCAGCCGCACCGGCAGCCCACTTGGCAGCCCCCACCTACGCCGCTCCACCCGCAGCGGCCGCCCCAGCTGAACCCGCTAAATCGGCTGAACCCGAGGGGAAAATGATTCTTAGCCCCACCATTGGCACTTACTACTCCAGCCCCAAGCCAGGCGCACCGGCATTTGTAAACGTCGGTGACGTCGTCAATGCGGACACGATCGTTTGTATCGTTGAAGCCATGAAGATGTTTAACGAAATTCCGGCGGGAATCTCCGGCAAAATCGTTGAAGTGTTGGCTAAAGACGGCGAACCCGTCGACAACAATCGTCCCTTGTTCCGCGTCTTGCCCAACTAGCAAATTCATGTACAAACGAATCTTGATTGCCAATCGGGGCGAAATTGCCCTGCGGATTATCCGAGCCTGCAAAAATTTGGGCGTTGAAACCGTTGTCATTTTCAGCGAGGCTGACCGTGGCAGTGCCTACATTGATTTAGCCGATGAAGCTTATTGTGTTGGTAACCCGAGATCGGCAGACAGTTACTTACGAATTGAGCAAATTATCAGCGCCGCCGAGGTCTCCAACTCAGAAGCGATTCACCCCGGCTACGGTTTTTTGGCTGAGAACGCTCATTTTAACGAAGTCTGCCGCGATTCCAATATTGACTTCATCGGTCCCACACCACAAGCCATGTTGATGTTGGGCGATAAAAACCAAGCCCGCTCGCTGGCCCGCAAGGCGGAAGTTCCGGTTGTTCCCGGCAGCCCCGGCTTGATCACCGATCCCAATGATGCGATCGAGGTCGCGCGGCAGATCGGATTCCCCGTGTTGGTCAAAGCCACCGCCGGTGGTGGCGGCAAAGGTATGAGAATCGCCGCCGATGAATCCGTATTAAAAAACGCATTGGAACAAGCGGCTCAAGAAGCACAGGCCGCCTTCGGCAACGCCGGAGTTTATCTGGAAAAGTTCGTCGAGCTCCCACGTCACGTTGAAGTCCAAATCATCGCCGACTTGCACGGCAATGTCGTCCATCTCTGGGAGCGAGATTGCTCGACCCAACGACGGCATCAAAAACTGATCGAAGAAGCGCCCGGCCCCACTCTCCCCGCCGATGTCCGTGCCAAAATCTGCCAGGCGGCTGTCCGTTTAATCCGCGAAGCCAATTATCACAACGCCGCCACCGTTGAGTTCATCGTTGACAAAGATAACAATTTCTACTTCATCGAAGTCAATGCCCGTATCCAGGTGGAACACCCCGTAACCGAAATGGTGACCGGCATCGATCTGATCCAGCAACAAATTCGCGTCGCTGCCGGAGAACCCCTCCCCTTTAAGCAGCAGGACGTCCAGTGTCGCGGAGTAGCCATCGAATGCCGCATCAACGCGGAAAATCCAGCCAAAAACTTCCAACCCAGTCCGGGCACGATCAACCAAATTTACATTCCCGGTGGTCTGGGGGTTCGCTTCGACTCTCACGTGCATGCTGGATATAAAGTCCCCCCATATTACGATTCGATGGTGGGTAAATTGATCGTCCATCAGCCAACTCGCGAGCAAGCAATTACCAGCATGATCAATTGTTTGCGAGAATTGAGAATCAAAGGAATTGAGACAACGATTCCGTTTCAAATCGCCGTGCTCCAGCACCCTGATTTTGTCAATGGCCAAATCGATACCAAATGGGTCGATCGCAATTTGGATAAAATCCAACTCGATTAATCGAGTTCAATTTCTTACAGCCAGCGAAAGCCAAAGAAAGCGCAGAGAAAGCGTGGATTTATCACTATCCTGGCCCGTTATCGAGCTTCGCCGTCCCTTCAGACAGAGCTTGTCTGGGTGGCAAACCTAATTTCAACGACCAAACGGCAAAGGGTAATGGCGCCAATCCAAACAGCCACATGGCTCCATCAAAATTTCCCGTCGTATCCCGAATCAAGCCCGCTGTCAGTGGCCCCAGACTGGAAGTTGCAACATTCAACGTCATCAACATGCCGCGAATCGATCCCAAATGCCGAAGTCCAAAATAACGCGGCCAGATCGGATGGTTGGTACCAAAGTAAATGCCTTGAGCGACTCCCATCAACATGCCCGCCGCTATCGCCAGCCAAGCCGAATGGGCATGCCACGTCAGAAAACTAGCGGCAGAAAATAACAACAGGCCGACGCACAACAAATACGATGATCGGACTCGATCGGCCAACACCCCACCCAAAAGTTGCATGAAAATCATCGAGAATGCGAACGCCGTCATCAGTTTGGCCGCATCCACTTCTGCCAGTCCCTGCTCAGTTAAGATCGGAACGACATAGAAAAACAAGGCCGTATGCACAAAACCAAACAGGCATGTTCCCGAGGCGGCAATCCAAAATGTCGACTGCCTCAACGCCGCCGAAAGCGCTACTCCCCATACCTTGTCTGTTTGATCGGCAGAGCACCGATCGATCTCCAATCCATCATCCTCGATTCGTACTTCGGCCTGACGTTGGGGTAGGAGTTCCAGGGATGCCGTTTTTCCATCGATCGACTGACCCACATCTTCCGGGCGATTGCGGAAAAAGAAATAGACGGTGGGAAACAAAACCAACCAAATGCTGGATCCCAAAATCGCGTAGCTAATTCGCCAGCCCCAATGCGTTACCAACCACAAATTTAACGCGGGAATGATTGTCATGGCAATCGCCATCCCCATCTGCCGCACCCCCTCCACCGTACCCAATCGCCGCATAAACCAAAATGGCAATGTGCTGCTGCTAATTAAAGAAAGAGAGCCCGAACCCAACATCCGCAACATAAAAAAAGCAGGTACCAATGTCCACCAGCTATTGACCAATCCAGTCATCAGGCAGGCCGATGAAAACAGGCTGACGACGACCAGTAACACCTTGCGCAGTCCAAAGCGATCGATCTGACGACCAATCCAAGTAATCGGTACCGCGCCTAGCAAGGTTCCTATCATATAAGCAAAAGCCAACTCGCTATGACTCAACCCCAGCGACAACCGGATCGGTTCATTAAAAATAGAGATTCCGAACGTCTGCCCCGGTGAACTGGCAATCAGCGTCGCAATCGCCAACGGCAACATCATCCAGCCATAAAAAAAAGAAGGCTTTTTCGGCGAATGCACCGCTGAAAGTTGGGCGCCAACCGTTTTGACCTTTTCAATTGTCAATTTAGATTCAACTGGTACCAATGGGGAGGTATCGGAACCACAGACCTGCGGTTCGGATTCGTCGTCCTCAACCACTTTTTTAGGAACTGTCGTCAGTTCAGTAGGGGTTGAGCTCATATAATGATCCGATTTCCGATAGCGTTCAATTCAAGTGATGGTAAATCGGCATTATAATCCGCTGACCCGACGGCGGACAACGCTAAATTGCACCGGTGGTCGAGATCGTAATTGAGCTTTATGCCATCCGATCGCTTGAAATTGATTTGGTATCGTTAGACATTTGGGCCGGTTGTTTGGCAGGCGTTGACACTCTCTTTGGGGTGAATGCTGCCAGGATAAGGATTTTTGTGAGCGCCTCGCCATCTTGACTTGGCTGACAGGCACTCTGTTTAGCATGACTGGATTCGATCGAGGAGGAACTAACCCAGCTCGGCGACGCGGATGAACGGCTGAAGTGTTGCCATTGTCCTAGCATCGATCGAAGCCGATTCCAGG
>JBGTHU010000693.1:0-13769 GCA_041745975.1 Mariniblastus sp. | reverse complement strand
ATATTCCGACCCCAAATGTTATCATCGTCTGGGGTGGTTCCAAATCCCTTGGAAGGGTTGATGTGTAAGCAATTGGGGTAATTGCACCCGACGGCTGGTGTTGCTTGGCTTTCAATTCGTTGATACCCGGCGGCTTGCGCCCCTCGGCTTCCAATTCGCGTATTCACCCGGCGGCTGGTGTTGCGCGGCACAGGAGTGGAATCGGCTTGCACCGCGCGGCTAACTATTGGAAGCCGAACGGCGCGAGCCGTCGGGTGGAAAAAAAAAGGACAGGCATTTTTTAATTGTGAGACCCTAATATGACAGCCTTGAACAAGTATTTTAACGGTGCCAGACCTACCGACGATAGGCCCCAGCCGAGACAAGCTCATCCGGAGCCGAACACCTGAATGCCTCGTCTACAACGACCGCAACCCTTGATTTAAGTGTTTTCTCTGGTATGCTTGGGAAAAATAAATTTCCTTCCAGGTTGTCGACATGTTATTATCTCAATACCGTTTGCCGACCGATTCACCGCGATCCTTGTGGAGGTTGGCGGTAGTTGTGGTGCTGCTGATGGGCTCGGTTGCACTAGCTTTGACCAACCCAGCGCTGGGGCAAGAGCGTGTCGAAAAAGGGGACCTATCTCAATTAGCCACCCAAGCCCGTCTGCTTTTTCGGGAGCGCTGCAGTGATTGTCATGGGGCGGAGTTGCGCGAGTCGGGACTGCGACTGGATACTCGCAAGGGAATCGAACAGGGAGGAGACTTTGGGCCAATCATCGTACCGAACCTGCCCGAACAAAGCGAGTTGTTTCGCCGAGTGACCACAGAAAACGAACAGCACGTCATGCCCCCGGACGGCGATCGACTACAAGATGACGAGATCTCGCTACTTAAAGAATGGATCCTCGCCGGAACACCGTGGCCCGCATTGCCCGAATCAGAAGAAACGGAGGAGAGCGACCCCCGGAAAAGTCATTGGGCTTGGCAATCGCTGAATGCTTCTCAGGTACCGTCTCCAGACTTTCAGTTCGCAAATGGAACATTGTTGGAACCCGAGCAGAACCCGATCGACTACTTTGTTCGCGAAAAACTTGCGGCCGAGAAACTATCCCCTTCGCCACTGGCGGATCGCCGCACTCTGATCCGTCGACTCTACTTTGATCTGCATGGTTTGCCGCCGACACCGGAAGAGATTGCTGCCTTTGTTGTGGACGCGGACCCGCAATCCTACGAGAAAATGGTCGACCGACTATTAGACTCGCCCCGCTACGGTGAACGCTGGGCCCGACACTGGCTCGACGTGGTTCATTACGGTGACACTCATGGTTACGACAAGGACCAACCCCGGCCAAATGCATGGCCTTATCGGGACTACGTCATCCGCGCCCTGAACGAAAGCAAACCGTACGCCCGCTTTATCGAAGAACAGATTGCTGGCGACGTGCTCTACCCGGCGACTCGCGACGGACAGGAAGCGACCGGGTTGATCGCAGCCGGACCGTGGGATTTGATTGGACATCTCGAAGTCCCTGAAACGAAAACCGATGGCAAAATCGCACGTCATCTCGATCGGGACGACATGGTCGCCAACACGGTTGGCACTTTTAACAGTGTGACGATCCACTGCGCTCAATGTCATCAACACAAGTTTGATCCAATCACGCAGGAAGACTATTACTCGCTGCAGGCGGTCTTTGCAGCGATCGATCGTGGCGATCGAGAGTACTCAATCGATCCAATCGTCCAATCCAAGTTGGTGGAATGGCGTCAGCAGATCCAGGAACTCCAGCAGCTAAAACAATCACTCGCCAAACGACTCGTTGATGAAGGTGGCGAAACGCTGGCCGAAATCGAGCGACAGATCGTGGCGGCGGGAAGTGGAGCAGCTTCCGCTCAAGGAGGCTATCACAGCCAAATCGAATCAGCCCCCAACAGGACCAAGTGGGTTCAGGTCGACCTCGGTTCCCCACAAGAGATACACCAAGTGGTGCTTCATCCCTGTTACGATGATTTCCAAGGAATCGGGGCTGGATTTGGCTTTCCGGTTCGCTATCGGATTGAGGTTGCCAATGACTTCGAGTTTCAGGATGAGGTAACGCTGGTGGCGGACCGCACCGTAGAGAGCGTTCCTAACCCCGGAATCGCGCCTCAAAACCACGCAACCGAAACCTTCGCTCGATTCGTACGGATCACGGCCACCGAACTTGTTCCACGCTCGAACGACTACATCTTTGCGTTGGCCGAGATCGAAGTTCTGAGTCCAACTGGCGAAAACCTGGCGAAGGGGCAAACGGTCAGCTCATTCGATTCTATCGAAGCCCCCGATCGCTGGACTCGCAGCAACGTGGTAGATGGCCGAAGCCCAGCCCTCGTGAGCATCGATTCGCAACTGCTATATTTGCGACGGGCTGAATTTCTCGAGCAGCGTGGCTTGGCCAATCTGGCGAATGAATTGGAACAAACGACGCAGGATCTTGTTCAGTTTGAAGCCAAATACGATGCCTTGCAACCGCTCCACAAAGTCTACTCGGCCACAACGCATCAACGTTCGGGCCAACCGCGAACGATTCACTGGTTGGCTCGCGGAAACGTTCTGACACCTTTGCACGAAGTTGGGCCCGGTTCGCTGGCCATGTTGGAGATGCTGCCGAGCCGATTTGAATTGCCGGCCGATCATCAAGAAGGTGACCGCCGCGTGGCACTGGCCCGTTGGCTTAGCGATTCACGCAATCCACTGACTTGGCGGAGCATTGTCAATCGTGTCTGGCAGTATCATTTCGGCCAAGGGATTGTTGCGACGCCGAACGACTTTGGGTTGATGGGCAGCCTGCCCACCCATCCCGAATTGCTCGATTGGCTGGCGATTTGGTTTCGCGACGGCGGCGGTTCGCTGAAGGGATTGCACAAATTGATCGTCTGCAGTGCAACGTATCGTCAATCGAGTGATCCTCGCGAAGAGTGCTTGGCGGTCGATTCGGGCAATCGCTTTCTTTGGCGGTACACGCCAAGAAGACTGGAGGCCGAAGCGATTCGTGATTCGGTGCTGGCCGTTTCCGGCACCCTGGATCTGGCGATGGGTGGTCCCGGCTGGCGGGATTTTCAGATGGAACACCCCGAGCACTCACCGCTTTATGAATACCAATTGGCCAACCCTGAAGACCCCTCCCTCTGGCGCCGCAGCGTGTATCGATTTATCGTGCGGAGTCAAACCCAGCCCTTCATGACCGTGCTCGACTGTGCTGATCCATCCATGCGAGTTGATCGAAGAAATCAGAGCATCTCCCCGTTGCAAGCCTTGGCCCTGATGAATAACGGATTGATCTTAGTCCAGGCGCGCGAGTTCGCAGCCCGAATCCGACGGGAGGTAAATGGTGATTTAGCAGCGCAAGTGACTCGGGCCCATCAGCTGGCACTGGGCCGAAGTCCCGATGACACCGAACGAGCCGCCTTGGTTTCGCTTGGCGAAAATCACGGTCTGGAGAATGTCTGCAGGGCCCTGTTTAATTTGAATGAATTTGTCTGGATTGATTAACGGAAAGGCAACCATGAACGAAATCGGCGGAGGCTCTCCTTTCCATCGAACGTCTCAGGACGCCAGTGGCCGCGCAGTGGTCCCCCTGCTCTCACGTCGCGACTGGCTGGCTCGCTCCGGCGGGGGATTGGGGGGTATCGCCTTAGCAGCCATGTTTACCGATCAAGCTCGAGCGGATGGTTCCCCCCACCCTGCGTGTGTCTTTCCGCCGAAAGTCAAACGAGTCGTCCAGCTGTTTATGGCCGGTGCCGCCAGCCACATCGATCTGTTCGACTTCAAACCGGCGCTGGTCAAACATCACGGGCAGCCCAGTGATTTCGGTGAACATGTCGAGGCCTTTCAAGACGGACTTGGACCTTGGCTCAAACCGATTTGGGACTTCAAACCTTACGGCGAGTGCGGAAAATTGCTCTCGGATGTGGTGGCTCCACTGGGTGAAGTCGCCGACCGACTGGCCTTTATCCACAATTTGGTCAGCAGTTCGGGTGTTCACTCGGCGGCCACGCTATTACAAACCACGGGGTTTGTGTTGCCCGGTTTTCCGGGTGCTGGAAGTTGGGTCAGTTACGCTCTGGGCTCGTTAAATGACAATCTGCCAACCTATGTCGTGTTGCCAGACCACCGCGGCTATGGTTCCAACGGCGTCAAGAATTGGGACGCCGGGTTTCTTCCCTCCCAGCATAGCGGGACTGTGATTCAGCCACTCCATCCTCACCCGTTGGTGGACTTGCAACCCCATGCGATTGGTGAATTTGCCAACCCGGTTGCCGATGCCGAAGTCCGATCGACATTGGCCGCGCTCAACGGTCGCCATCGTGATCAGCGGCCAGGGGACCAGCAACTTGACGCGAGAATCCAAAGTTACGAGTTGGCTGCTCGTATGCAACTGGCTGCGCCCGAGGCGATTTCCCTGCGAGATGAGCCCGAGCATATTCTTCGGCTGTATGGGGTCCAGCCCGGTCGTACCGATTGGCCCAGCGAGATCAATGCCGAGGAAGAGGCTCATCTGTTCGGGATCCGGTGCTTGACGGCGCGGCGATTATTGGAACGCGGGGTGCGATTCGTCCAGGTTTGGAGCGGTAACGACAATGGTTTTCCACGTCGAAACTGGGACTCGCACGAGGACGTGAAACGAGACCACGGTCCGCTCGCCAAAGGCATGGCGGTCGGAGCGGCGGGGCTGATCAAGGATCTCGCTCAACGCGGTATGTTGGACGACACCCTCGTGCTGTGGACGACCGAATTTGGACGAATGCCAAGTTCGCAGGGTGGAACGGGGCGCGATCACAATCCATTTGTTTTTACCAATTGGATGTGCGGTGGTGGCGTCAAAGGGGGTATTAGCCATGGTGAAAGTGACGAATGGGGTTACAAGCCGTTGGATCGCGATCGACCGACACAGGTGCACGACGTCCACGCGACCGTCCTCAAACTGCTGGGGATCGATCACACCCGGCTTACTTGGCGTCACAGCGGTATCGACCGCCGCCTAACCGATGTCCATGGTCACGCCATCGACCCCATTCTCAGTTAACGATCGGTACTAGTTACTTCGGCCCAATGGCCAGAGTTTAGCTTTCGGTGGCAGTCGATCCCCTGCAGCGATTCTGTCGATACTTCGGTTGATCCCTTCATCGGAAGAGGTTGATCTTTTTTAAAAGGCTGTCCTGCTTGCCCAATTTGCCCTTCAAGTCCACAATGTGCTGTGTCCCCTGATTTGGCGTGTCCCCTGATTTGGCCCCCCGCTTGGGCCCGAGCCTGGCGACGGCATCGTTAATAATGGGCAATCGCTCCCAAAAATCCCGGATCTTCCGAATCATGATCAAATCCATCCTCTTGGCCACCCTGTGGGCCATCGCCGCCCTCGCATCCGAACTCACGGATCTGTCGCCTGTCCCCATCCGCGAGTCAGCGCCCGATTGGTTGCTCGACGATACCGCGTTCAAAGCCGGGGTTTTCCGCACCGCAAACCCAAACGAGCTGGTCCTTGAAAACGGCTTGGTGCGGCGGACCTTCCGCATCGCGCCGAACGCGGCGACCATCGGGCTCGACCACCAGGTAACCGGCCATGCCGTGTTGCGGGCGGTGCGGCCGGAGGCTGAGGTGACGATCGAGGGAGTGAGCTATCCGGTCGGCGGACTCATCGGTCAGCCGAATCATGCGTTTCTTTTGACCGAGTGGTTGGAAACGATGACTCACGATCCAGCGGCCTTTCGTTTTACCGGATTCGAGGTAGGTGAACCGCAGGAACGGTTTGCATGGAAACGCGTGCGCCACCACGCGCAGGACGCCAAGTGGCCGCCGTCGGGTGTCCATTTGCAAATGCATTATCGCATGCCCGACCCGCAGGCTGGTTCCGCCGCAGCACTCGCAAGCGAAGCCGGACGTGAACTCCTGATGGCAACCCACTTCGACGGCGCGACCGCGCTGCCCGATGGTTGGGTGACTCGATTTTCCACACAACACCCGCGCAGCTCCGTGATCAACGAGGGTAAGGCAGGTGAAATCTTCACGCCGCCACACACCCACGCATTCCTGGAACATGCCCTGCCGCCAGGCGTGCGCATTGTGGAAACCCGGATCGATCCCGGCACCGATCGCAGCGCTTCGTGGGGACCAGGTATCGCGCTGGTTTGGAACAATGGCCACACCATCAAGTTTAACCTCGGAACGAGTGGGTACGATACAGATCACAAACCGGCATTCGGCTGCTTTGACGGCACGCGCGAATTGTTCAATCTCGGCAAGGGCGAACCATCACTTGACTCCGCAGTCCGCATGCGGCTGCGCATCGATGGCGATGTCGTGTTCTGCGAGGCCATCCATCAGGGCTCCTGGAAAACCTATCACCAAGTGGCTATCGATGCCACCCTGGGGGAACCGGCGCTCGTTCGAATCGGCAAACTCGACAAATCCGGTGCTGCCTCGGACCACGCCGGCCCGCTTGGCGAACCCCTTCGCCTGCGCATCGAGAGCTTCACCGTCTATGGTGTGCTGGACGATGCCGCACTGGCCAATCCTTTGCCCACCGCGTCGCCAATTACTCTGACTGTCCACTATGAACTTTACGACGGTGTGCCGGTATTCTGCAAATGGCTCACCGTCCACAACAGCGGAACGAGTACGATCACCATAGATCGTTTCTCCAGCGAGATCCTCGCCGTGGCCGAGGAGGACAATCCGGTGGAAACCCGCGCTGGCATCGCTCAACCCATCCCGCAATCGCTGCATGTAGAGACAGATTTCGCCTTTGCCGGCTTCGGCTATGCCCATGCCACCCGCCACGTCGTCCACTGGAGGCCCGACCCGCAATACACCAGCATCGTCAATTACACTCGCGAGCAACCGACGCTGCTCGTCGTCTCGCCCACCCGCGGCCCGGCGCAGGATATCGATCCTGGCGGCAGTTTCGAAAGCCAGCGCACGTACCAATTGATCCACGACAGCACCTGCCGCACCCGCCAAGGCCTCGCGCTCAAACGTATGTATCGTTGCATCGCCCCATGGACCACCGAGAACCCGCTGATGCATCATTTGCTCAACTCCCGTCCGGAGGCGGTGCGCCAGGCGATCGACCAGGCGGCGGAGGTGGGATTTGAAATGCTGATCTTATCCTTCGGCAGCGGCTTCAATATCGAAAATGAAGACCCCGAATTCCTCGACACCTGGAAGGCGGTGGCCGAATATGCCCGCTCAAAGGACATCGAAATCGGCTCGTATTCGCTGCTTTCCTCGCGCAGCATCGGTGGCGGCAACGACGTCGTCAGCCCGCCCGGCGAACGCCCGACTCATGGTTCCTGCCCGGCGCTTACCAGCGAGTGGGGGCAGGAGTATTTCCGGAAATTATATCATTTTCATCGTCACACCGGATTCTCGGTCTTCGAGCACGACGGTTCCTACCCCGGCGACGTCGATGTCACTCCCCGCCCGCCACTACAAAAAGGCGAGCACGACTCGCAATGGGTGCAGTGGCGGATCATCCGTGATTACTATCAATGGTGCCGCAGCGAGGGTATCTATCTGAACGTCCCGGATTACTATTTCCTCAGCGGCTCTAACAAGACTGGGATGGGCTACCGCGAGGTCAACTGGTCGCTGCCGCGCGCCCAACAGGTGATCCACACCCGCCAGAATATCTTCGATGGAAGCTGGGAGAAATCCCCGCCGATGGGTTGGATGTTCGTTCCGCTGGCCCAATACCACGGGGGTGGTGCGGCGGCAACCATCGAGCCACTCGACCAGCACCGCGACCACTACGCCCGCATGCTCGCCTCGAACCTCGCCATGGGCGTGCAGGCTTGTTACCGGGGGCCGCGGCTGTTTGATACTCCGGCCACCAAGGCGGTGGTGAAACATTGGGTCGATTGGTTCAAGCAGCACCGCAACATTCTCGAAAGCGACATGGTCCATGGACGTCGCGCCGACGGACGCGACCTCGATTGGATGCTCCACGTCAATCCGAAACTCGAAACCAAAGGCATGCTGGTCGTTTTCAACCCGCTCGACCACGAAGTCACCCGTACACTCGACATCGACCTTTACTTCACCGGCCTCGAAGGTCGCGTCCACGTTTCGCCCATGGGTGGCGGCGAAACCGAACATCCGCTCGACCGCAACACCCGCCTCCACCTCCCAGTCACCGTGCCCGCCGGCGGAATGTTCTGGGCCACCATGCGGTGAAACCAAAAGCAATCCACAACTTCCCGCCATGAAACAATGTCAGTTGTTGATCTGTCTGAAGATCGGCCGGCCACCGCTTTCCAAAACCAGGCTGCATTGAAATTAGTACCGAGTGTTTTGAATTGCCCGGCGTCAGAATTTCGGGGGGTATTGGACTGTCAGCGAGGGGTTGCCGGATTCACTGCCGCGATGCTAGACGATTTTCCCGGCTCCCGTAATCCGACAACCCTGGCGGACAGATCCGCGGACAGATCGATAGAGGCTATCTGAAATCGGGGCCGGCGAAACCGGATCGGATAGCGCTGCACGCCCCCGGGCTTTATTGTTGGACTGCTTCGCTGTCAGCCGAGCCATCTCCAGCAACCCTAACGGGGTTCTACATCAAATCCCATTGTCGCTCGTTGACGGTGGTGAGGGGGGATTGATAGTAGCACGACTCTCCGAGTCGTTGCAGCAGTCAAATCGATTCGGCAACCAAGTGGTAATGGCAACGCCTACGACTCGGAGAGTCGTGCTACTTTTCCCACCAATAAACATTCACCCCGATCTGTCAATTCACAGCCTCGGAGCAAAGGGCGACAATAAATAACTCACAACCTCAGTGTGAAAAGCCACGTACGCCGCAGCAAACAACAATCGTCGTGATCGGATAAACTATTAATTTGATTAATTGTAACACTGCAGTCGATTGGCAAAGGTGCGCCGACGCTCGCGGATGAATGAGAAATTTGCACTAAAAACGGTGAAGGCCCGTCCGCGAGGTGCGAAGGCCCGTCCGCGAGGGGTTGCCGGATTTTGCCAATACCCGGGGGCTTGCGCACCTCGGCTTCCAATTCATAGGCCCGCCCGCGAAGGGACGCCCTACTCGCGGACACCTCTTGCTCCCCCCTCGCAGGCGCCTCTTGCTCCCCCTTCACCGATGTTCGCAGATGGATGCGCGGATGTACCGATGTACCTGCCTATCGAGGTTGCCTTGGTAAAAAACAGAGTGTTTGGTGACAGACCGACTATTCCCATAGCGACATCGTTCTAAAATGAAGGATTGCCTTCTTCTGATCCTCAGTTAGAATTCGAGAAATTTTTTCCTCCGTCTCTCGATATATCTCCCTGAGCGGCTGGTATATTTCCCATTCCAACCGTTCGTCGCTCTGTCGAAATCGCGCATTGACTTGGTCAAACTTGGACCGTTGATCGCGGCTCAATTCCAGATAATCCCGCCACTCGGGACAAGTCAGTGGCACCTCCAGCCAACCACGGCTCATCAGAAACTGATTCCCCAATTGCCGCAACCGTTCTCGCTGAGACGGATTAAGAATTTGATCGACTTGATCGTGGTACATGCCAAATTGATCGGCAAACTTCTTCGCAGCGTCTCGCATACCCTGGGTTGTCATGTTTAGCCCCATTTCCTCCCTTACAGAAATATACTCGTCAGGTAAGGGGTTATTGCTATTCCAGCTCTGTTGTGCCTGAGTGAGTTGGTTGACTTGCAGTTCACTGAGTTTTAGGTCACGGCGAACATCTTCGGTTAGCAACAAATCAAATAAAGCGTGCGGATGAATCTTGGCATCGAGGTGGGGATGGGTTAAATGCAATAACTTGCCCAGCTCCGGTTTTTCTTTTGTTTCGATCCCGTACCCGGAGTTATCACTAATCCTCGACGGATCGAGCAAGTAAATCCTCGTATCCACCGATAGCTTATTGTGATATTGCTTCATATAAGCTGCCTCTTTACCCAACGCTTCTTTATAGATTGATTGTTGATGAGGTAGCAAAAGATCAAAGAGAGTTTCCTGCCACTGAGCCAACAATTTGGCCTGAGCTCCTTCGGGGTCGTATAAAGGCGAATCTTTTGATAGCGTTTTCACTAACTCTTCCGGTGAGGCTCTTTTTTCTGCATGTTGTCTCGCCTGCTGCAACTGTTTTTGCTGTTCCTTGGTTACCCCTAGCCAGTCAGCAAATTCGCGACAATAAACGACTTCTTGCAGCGGCAACACGAGATCAGTCCCATGCCGAAATTTACGCGAACTTTGCATTCGAACGTATTGAACAAGAAAATTCTGCATGACTTTATTGGTTTGTTGTTCATCCATGACCAACATCAATTCTTGCCATGCCATTCGACTAAAATCGTCGTCCTTCGGCCCTTGATACTGGTCACCCAATTCAATTTGAAGCGCTTTAGCTTGTGCTCGAATCTCATTGATTTCAGAATTTCGCTTTAAAAACGTTTCTATTTGTTCTTGTGTTAATCCAAGGTTTTCATTATCTGCATAGCTGTAAGCCACCGTAGTAAAATACCGCTGTTGAATCTCCTCGTCGGGAAAAATATCTTTCATCGATTGCCCGAAACAATCAGCCATAAAGTAAAATGCACAAAGAATTGAAACCCCCCACAGCATGGCATTTTTCAAAATAATCATCCGTTTCTCCTTTCTGAACGAACTTCATTGTCTAAAAAGCAAATCGCAACCGCTCACGGATAAATCGAGGCTTCCGCCCTGAAAATACGTACTCAACTGACCATCCACTCTCATGGCATTTTTCGGGCTAGTAACCTCGGATCGCGATGAATTGAAGAATTGTCTCCTTTTGTTTGGCGGTCAGGATGCGAGATATTTTGTCTTCAAGGTCGCGCTCAATGTTTCTGAATATTTCTTCAAACTCCCATTCGATGCGCTCATGGCGATAACGAAACTTCTCGTTAACACGATTAAACTCGGCTCGTTGGGTTTGAGTCAATTCCAAATATTCAACCCACTCGGGGCAGGTCAAAGGGACTTCTAGCCAGCCGCGGCTCATTAAAAATTGGTTCCCCAATTGCCGCAACCGTTCCTGCTGCTTCGGTGAAAGGATGCGATCAACCTGATCGTGGTAATGACCAAATTCCTGCTTGAATTCCTCAGCCGCTGCCCGCATGGCTCGCGTTGTCATCTTACGCCCCTTTTCAATTTCGATTTCTATTTGACGCGGACGTGGATTTTCTTCAAACCATTCGTTGCGTAAACGTGTTATTTGTTCTGTTTGTAGCGCATCGATCTTTAAATCCTTGGAGACATTGGTTTCCAACAAGAAATCAAACAAAGCATGGGGATGAATCTTGGCATCGAGGTGAGGATGGGTTAGATTCAATAAGTGTCCAAGTTCGGGCGGTAGGTGTTCGCCAGTTTGAAACGAATGCCCATAATTCAAGTCCACTGGATCTCGTAAAAAAAATCTGGGTGTGAAAACTTTATTAAAAAACGATTTCAAAAAGGCGGCTGGTTCACCGAATGTTTCGTTGAATTTTGATTGCTGATGAGGTAGCAAGAGTTCATACAGGGCCGATTGCCATTCGATAAATAATCGGGGTTCCAACACTACTGCCGGGCTATCAATACCCGTTGAGTCCAACCCGAACTCTTTTATCGTCTCTTCACCTTTCGACTCAAACTCTTTTATCGCCTCTTCAGCTTCTCTTTTGGCGTTCTGTAAGGCTCGCTGTTGCTCATCAGACACCCCTAACCATTTTGCGAACGGTTCACAGAAAACAAATTGCTGCAGCGGCGGGAACACGTCCGAGTGACCGTCCCATTCTAATTCGCTGAGTCGGCCAACATACCTTACCAAATTAAACTGGGTGAATCTTACTAGTTGCGTCTCGTCCATCATTGACATCATCTCTGCCCAATGCATACGATTAAATTCCTCTTGACTGGGCCCCTTGTAATCAGATTTCAATTGCGTTCGCAGGAGAGACGCTTTGGTTTCCGCTCTAGCAATCTTAAAATACACGTCCTTCAAGGTCTTTTGCTGATCTTCTGTCAACCCTAAGATCGACCTGTTAGAGAGCACCTCGGAAGGAAAGTGTGATTCAAAATCAAATATTTTGACATCTTTGTCGGGGAAGATATCCCTTATCGTTTGGGCACTGCAGGTGCTGAACAAAAAAAAAGAAAGTAGCAATACCGCGATGGCAGCAAACTTCACGATCCGAATATGATACATCATTTTTTCCTTGTTGCAATTTACAGCGATAAACAAAAGCGTATGCGGACGGTCCTTTGTTAGTCCATGTGTCGCCTTAAAACAAAAAGACACGCATTTCAATTTCGTTTCGGATGACTTTGGTTGCTTGATCCATGTTCCATCGGTGCAGGTTGGTTTAGAAATGGCAACACATCAGCGGAACGAAAGGGTAATTTACAGGAGCCCCTCTCACCAACATGCCCAATTCAAACTGTTATGAATGTTCTCATTACTTCAGTAGCCCGCAACGGATACAAAATTTAATAACATTTGCTTCTGTTCTTCGGTCAAAATTCTGGCTATTTCGTCCTCCAATTCGCGACTTACTCGCTGCTGAAATTCACTTCTGGTAGTTTCCGCTTGTTGAAAAAGATCACGAAAGTGCCTATGAACTTTCTCGAATTCGGCTTGTTGAGATTTTGATAGTTCTAGATAATCGATCCATTCGGGGCATGTCAAGGGAACAAGTTTCCAGCTACGGCTGATCAGAAATTGATTCCCTAGTTGGCGTAAACGATCATTTTGCTGTGGCGTTAGGATTCGTTCGACTTGCTGAAGAAAGAAACCAAAATTCTCTTCTAATTCCGTCATTGCTTGACGCAACGCCTGCGTTGTCATGTTTCGTCCCGTTTCATGTCGGATAGTAATCTTATCGGGTAATGGATGTTTGTTTAAGAAGTCCTTGCGGACTCGCGCCAATTGATCATGCTGGAATTTTTTTAGTTTGAGATCAGCCCTAACATCGGCTTCCATCAACAATTCAAACAAGGGATGGGGATGAATCGGTGCATCTAAATTCGGAGTTGTCAAATACAACAAGTCGCCAAGCTTATATTCCATATCGGCGGATATCGTTTGTGACATATTGGGATGCAGATTTTGGGGCTGACTCTTGAAGAGCTCCGGAGGGCTCCAGAGGGATCTTTCGAACTTTAACATGAAGTCTGCATCGTCCCCAATCGCATCGTCATAGCGAAGTTTCTGATGGGGGAGCAACAGTTCGTACAAACGTAACTGCCAACGCTCGCACAATTCAAGCTTTTCCTTTTCCGAATCAGTTTTGGGTCTTTTTTCGTAAGCAATTTTCGCCAGCCTTTTAGCCTCATTCAACGCCGACTGCTGCTTCGATGTGACACCCAACCAGCGAGCCATTGCCTCATCAAAGATGAAACGCTGTAAAGGCGCAGCTGCGGAATGTTTATTCCAAACGCGACCGCTTCTACGGCGAACAAAATCTACCAAAACTGCCTGCATAAATTTCTGTTGCTGATCCGTGTCCAACATTGCTTCAAATTCAGCCCAAATCATCCGATCGAAATTTAGTGATTGCTCAAGTGAAAGAATCTCCCCTTTCTGTTGTTGAACCTTAAAGGCTTCCAGCTTGGCGTCATGAATTCTGGCAAACATTTGTTTAGCGTTAAGCTGTTGCTCGCGACTGAGTCCCAGCAGATCGCGATTCTTCACTAATCCAAAAGGAAACATTTGGTAGTCGATGATTTCAACTTCCTCGTTTGGATAAAGATCTTTAACTGTTTGAGCGAGGGATCGTTTTGAAAATGTGGCAA
>JBGTHU010000692.1:0-11968 GCA_041745975.1 Mariniblastus sp. | reverse complement strand
GGGGAGACACATTCCACCATTCTGGGGGTTAAACAGAGTTGTGGGGCGGGAAAAGAGTTGGCGGAATCAATTCGATCCTGCTTGGAGAATACCACCTGCGAAATTTCAGTTTTGAAGGCCAACTCCAGCTTTGCCTCGCCGAAACAAAAATCAGGTGAAATGCCGACCAATTCCAATTCGTTGTTGGTTCAAGCCGTCGACATCCATCAACAGGTTACTCGATTCATCAACGCGCTGCAGCGACCAGCTTGAACCGGGGCAACCGCTTACCGATTGTTGAATCGTTCGAGTGTATCAGCAGTTGAATAGGCTGATTAGAGGTTGGCGCCTAAAACCTACTTGTACCCTTTCGACGCCATAAAACGGGGCCGTCCATCGGATGATCAGAACGTGAATCAAGAGTTTTCTAGGTCAACAAATAAATTGTGATCAGAATCGCAAGTGCTGCGATAAGTGTTGCCACAAAATTTACCATTAATTCTCTTCGTTTTCTTTCTTCCGGCGTCAGGGCGATCAAATGATAGACTTGCCCCTTGTACTCGATTGTCACCATTCTGTCGTTGACGGTTTGGAACCCACCATCAGCGTGAGGCAGCACTACTTGATCGGCGTTGGAATTTGCTCTGCGGTAGCTGAGACGCCCCGGGTCATAAACATCAAATCGGGGTGGCAATAGAAACTCAATTGCTGTTGCATCCAAAGTTTCTGCCCGAACGTAGGGTATTGTTTGAGCTAATTCAAACTTCGGTGGCAAATGCGAAGTCGCCAGGCCAAGATCAGATTCTCGTTTCGATGCAAATTTCGATACCGCTTTCGACACGGCCTTCGATGTGGCCTTCGATGTGGCCTTCGATGTGGGCTTCGATGTGGGCTTCGATACTGCTTTTGATTCGGTTTCCGCTTTCGATTCCGCTTTCGATTCCGCTTTCCTATCTGCAATTTTCGGCCGAGACTTCGCCGAGGTGGTTTCATTGCTAGCAGCTTGAACCGCTTGTCCACAATGGGGGCACGCCAAAGCTTGATTCAAATCGTTGGTAAAGATTCGAAATTTTTTATGGCATTTGGGGCAAGCGAGAATGAGTGAGGTCATCAATTACTGAAAAAATTGCAACTGGGGTACTTTGACGATCGGGGGACAAAATTTAATTTTTCAATAATAGTCGCGTCTTGATGAAAGACGGCTACCTTGGGCCGGTCAATTTTTATCTATCGCTTGTCTGAAAAAATCGGATTATTTTGATGGTATGAAGTAGAACCATGAAAAAACGGCTGCTTTCGCAGCCGCTCTTCGGTAAACTTCTAGGGGTTACTAAACCGCAGTTGCGACTTGACCCACTTTTTTGTTGAATCCAACCAACTAAACGCTGAAAGAACTACCACAACCACAGGTTTTCTTTGCATTGGGGTTGTTGAACATGAATCCACGTTGATCGATCCCCTCGTAGTAATCAACGGTCAGACCGTCAATGAACATCGCACTTTTCTTGTCGATAATCACCTGAATGCCATGTTGTTCGTTTTTTGTATCGTTCATTTCGTCGAACTCAGAGGCGATACTGATATTGTAATTGAATCCGCTACACCCTCCCCCAATGATCCCAACGCGTAGGGCCGCACCAGGACCGTAATCTCCTTCGTCAATGAAACGCTGGACTTCCTTTGCTGCTTTTTCGGTAACGGTAACACTCATTTGCGATTCTCCTGAATTTTTGAATCAAAACAGCAGAAAACTTCTGGCTGCGTTTTTAAAAACCAAAACATTAAGTTAAACAGACTGCAACAGACTGCTCAATCTGGTTGCGAACGATCTCTTATTATTATCCGCCACAACTAAAAAATTTCAACCTCATTTAGAAACTGGAATTTTTGTCCTCGATGCTGAGCTTCCGAGATTTTATCGGCGTTCTGATGGCTTTATGGCCAAAATAAGGGTGTTTTCCTCTACATTTTCTTACCGATCGATCATTTTGACAAGTCCAATGGATGTTTGCCGAGGAGGGAGTTAAAGTTTTACCGTTCCTACCGGGACGTGGAAAAAAATGGCTTGGGTGACATTGAGATAAATTGAGATACCTACTTTTCGGCAATCGCATTACCCCGACTGGCTTGTGTGCCGACCCCAATCCAATGTGAATTGGCTTACTCAATCAGCAGGTTTCTTGGCAAAAAGCGGAAAACGGATAAAATAATCGATGATGTTGCTTTCAAACTCTCAAACACCAACCATAAAAAGGGTGGCGATCATGTTTTTGTGTCGATCCTATTTAACCCTCATGATTTTATTTTGTAGCACAATTGCCATTGGGTTGGAAGGAATTTCTTCCGCGCAGCCGCAACCGGATGACAATTGGCCTCAATTCCGTGGGACATTGGCAAACAGTCGGGCCGAGGCGTCGGGAATTCCGACCACTTGGTCGGCCCAGCAGAACATTGTTTGGCGTCGAGAGTTGCCTGGGTTCGGTGCCTCAAGCCCGGTTACCTTTGGCGATTACATTTATCTGACTTGCTACACCGGATACGGACTGGATGCCAGCGATCCGGGAGAGATGGAGGATCTGACTCGACATTTGTTGTGTTTAAGTCGAGAGGATGGGAGCATGGTTTGGAATGCGGCCCAACTTTCAACCCACCCGCAACAACCATATCGACAGTTTATTCCCTTGCATGGGTATGCCTCCGGCACACCTGCGATTGACGATAGCGGCATCTATGTGTTTTACGGAACCACCGGTGCAGCGGCCTATGATTTTGATGGTAAGCAGCGCTGGCTGGTCAATTGTGGGACCCAGCATCATATGTTCGGAACATCTAACTCTCCTGTCATTTTTGAAAATTTGGTGATCATCAATGCCGGGGTCGAGTCGGGTGATTTGATTGCCTTGGACAAGCAGACAGGAGCTGAACGATGGCGTCGCGATGGGATGGTGGAGTCGTGGAACACTCCGGTTTTAGTGACAACCGACGAGGGAAAGGTCGAACTGGCCGTCAATACCAAGGGGACAGTTTATGGTATCGATCCGGCAACGGGAGCGGAACTTTGGCGTTGTGATGGGATCAACGACTATATTTGCCCCAGTATTTTAGCGGAAGGCTCAATGCTATATGTATTGGGTGGTCGTCAAAACACTGCGATGGCAATTCAACCAGGCGGACGCGGTGACGTTACGGAAAGTCATGTCAAATGGCGAATTCGCAAAGGATCGAACGTTTGTTCACCCGTGTTGATCGATGATCACTTGTATTGGACCAGCGAATCGAAGGGAGTTGCCTATTGCGTGAACGCGGAAACTGGCACGATTGTTTACGAACAACGACTCCGTCCTGCCCCAGACAAACTGTACGCCTCTCCATTGGCTGTTGACGGAAAGATATTTTATGTCAGTCGTGAAAACGGAACCTACGTTGTCCCTGCCAAGCCCGAGTTTGAATTGTTGGCTCATAATACCATTGAAGACGACAACAGCACATTTAACGGGACACCCATTATCTCACGCGGACAAATGTTGTTGCGAAGTGACAAATTTCTCTATTGCATTGGGCTGAGGTAATCGCTGTTATTTTCGGTCGCGGATTGAGCCTAAACGAGTCGGCAGGATAGCTTCGATCTCCCTGCCGGACTCAGGGTTGTTTGGGTTTTTCTTGCATTGGCTAATTCATTGTCACTTTCTGTTTTGTCAGATATCGATTCGAAAGAACGACCTGAGGAATCATTTGAAAAAGGTTTGAATTGTCTTTGTTTAGCTAGTAATGTTCGGACTGGCTGGCATCGGTATTTAACAATGACAGTTCAAGTGCCGTCGTACAATTGGTAATTGGTCAACGTTTCCATTTCGCGCCTTCCAAGGTACCATGCCATCGGAGCAACGACTCCGAAGATCAGCGTCAGCATAGCTACTTGTTCAATCGACACGATTCCCGAAACGGTACCTTTGCATCATCGTTTCTCGTGGAGCAAAGGTCGAACCGTAGTTGTGTCAAGCTTCTGAAACGTCAAACTATTCAGAATGCAGGTGGCAAAGTCAACAAAATTGGCTCAGCCCAATTAGTTGGGCAATTGCGTCCAGTGCTTATTGGCAATTTTTAACACTTCAGCCGAATGACGTAGATCGGTCGCCGTCGCAATTTTGCGGAAGAAGTTCGCAAAACTCTGAGCATTTTTCTATTGCAAAATTCGCTTTGGCTACCGGTTAAACGACTTCTCGCTTCAGTCGGCTGAAGCCTTACGGCAATTTTCACTCTTGCTGGTAATCGGATTCGTTTTCCAGATAGGAGTCGGTTTTGGCCGCATCGGAGCTGTCCAATGGCTGGGCCAGGTTCAACAGCGTTCGCATTTGGGCGCGCAAAGATCTGATCTTCAGCGGTAATTGAATCCAAGCTCGATGCTCGTTAAACCACTCGGATTTCAGATATTTTGTTTGATTCTCGGTCAGCATCAGAATGGCGGGAATTTGGCAGGTAACTTTGCCAGCGGCAAATTGAGCAAAGGCTGCGATACCCGACCTACCTAATCCGGCTGTGCCAAACAGAACAATGTTTGCTGGCCATTCCGATTCGGCATCCTCGGGATCAAGATCTGCAAACTTTTCTAATCCTCGAATCGGATCGGCGGTGATTAGAACCCGATATCCACGCGATTTCAACCGTTGTCGCAACATATCCTGCAATTTAATATTGGATTCAATGATCAAAATAGTTTTGTTGAGTCCTTCATCCCGCTGCTGCAATTTGGTTTCATAGTCAGCGATTTGGGATTCAGTCAAGCCTGCATCGAATTTAGAGTAGTCCCCCGATTCGAGTGACCGAATCACCGACTCGGTTTCCTGAACGACTGCGGCAGGAGATTGAATTCGTTTTTCGACGCTTAAGTCCATCATGCGATTGATCAAAATCGCCACCCGGTGTGGAACCTCGGGCATCACTTGATTTAGCGGGCGAATATCTTGGTAGCGTTGAGCGGACAGGCGTTTGATTCGTTCCCGTGTTTCGAATAGGGCTGGCTTGCCACTGACCATGTGGTACAACATGCAACCCAAAAAATAGATATCGCTGCGAGGATCATTTTTGCGGACGCCGGTGGTGCGTTCTAAGCCAGCGTAATCGATACTTCGCGGCCCTCCCGATTCGCCTTCATCACCTTCTTGGCTGACAATTGCCAACCCAAAGTCGACCAATTTAGCCTGCCCTTTGGTGGATAGCAAAACATTGGATAGCTTCAAATCTCGATGGGTGATATTGAATCCCGCAGCATAATCCAAACCAGCGGCGACGTCTCGATTAATATTTAAAGCAGTCAAAACGTTTAAACGTTGGTGAGCGTGAACGTACTCTCGCAAATTTTGTCCCTCGACAAAATCCATCACCATATAAGTCCGCCCTTTTTCTTCCTCGACCTCATGGATTGGCACAATGTTGGGATGACGTAATTTCATCACCATTCTGGCCTCCTTCAGAAATTGTTCTCGCTGGACAAGGTCAGAACTGTATCGGTTTCGCAATACTTTGACTGCCTTAATGTCGCCTGTTTTGCAATGAAGAGCCCGATAAACGCGGGCAAAGGTGCCATGGCCAATTAGATAGAGAACCTTCCAATTTCCATAAAAGTACCCCAGCGTATGTCCATCGGCTAAACGGCTGATCTGCCAATTGGTCAATGCTTCCTGTTCGAGCAACCCAAATACGAAGTTATCAAACGTGGCGCGGCCTCGACCGCCAGCTTTTTGAAGGGCGCTCTCCAATTCCCGCTGACCCATTAAGCCAACATCAAAGATTCGTTGAGCGAGTTGTTCCGCAGTAATTTGACTCATTAAGATTAAATCTCGGAGGGAAATGGGCGAGAAAGGCTCCTCGCGTTATTATATTAACTCAATTTTACTTACTCAACTTGTCGCGTGATAGAAGTTTACCAAAAAGTTAGGATTCTTGGCGGTTCGCAGGAGCCTGAGTTGATGTTTTGCCAATTGTGCCGATAATGACAAAGTTTTGCCTCAAATTGATTGTATTTGAATTACCAGTGTGATTAACTACTTTGCATTGTACATGGCAGCCGACATCTATCGGCGATCTCTTTACATTGAGCCCAACATTCAATTAATTATTAATTGCTGGTTGCAGGGCCCAAACTGGATCGAGTATAATGAGAATCGGTTATCGAAACTCAAAACTGCGTTTTTAATTAAACTTTGTTCTTTGTGGTGCTGGGTGGTTTGCTCACTCAGAATTTATTTCATCTACTCGATAATCGATTTGTTGGAATCGAAACAATTATTTAATGCAAAATTTACGACTCACATGAACCCACTTAAAAATATCGATCGCCGAAACTTCATGGCTGTCTCCGGAGCCGCTGCAGCAGCAGGTGCGTTGGCCAATACCGCTCCACTTTCATTCGCTGGAGGACGACATCACGGTGTCAACGACACCTTAAAAGTCGGCTTGGTTGGTTGCGGGGGGCGAGGAACCGGGGCTTTGGTCAACGCCGCCAAGGCGGATTCTAACATCGAAATTGTAGGCTTGGCTGATGCGTTTGGTGATCAGGTAGAGTCCTGTTTGGCAACATTACAAAACAACGAATTAACAGCCGCTAAACTCAAAATTGATCAAGACCATCGGTTTACCGGATTCGATTGCTGCGAACAGCTGGTGAAGACGGATGTTGATGTCGTGCTGCTGGCGTCCCCACCTCATTTTCGCCCGGCTCAATTACAAGCGTGCATCGATGCGGGCAAACATGTTTTTGCGGAAAAGCCCGTCGCGGTTGATGTGCCTGGCTGCAAGAAAGTGCTCGAAGCCTGTCGCCAAGCTCAACAAAAAAGACTCAGCGTCGTTTCCGGGTTGTGTTGGCGTTACGACTGGAAAGTCAAGGAGATGATCAAACGTATCCAAGACGGAGCCATTGGCGAAATACGTGCAATCCAAGAGAACTACTTGACCGGAACACTTTGGCATCGCGGTGATAAACCGGAGTGGAGTCGCATGGAATATCAAATGCGAAATTGGTTGTATTACAATTGGTTGTCAGGTGATCATATCGCGGAACAACATATTCATTCGCTCGATAAAGCGTTATGGTTGATGGGAGACCAATTGCCTAAGTCATGTTACGGTTCTGGAGGGCGTTTGGTGCGCACCGATCCAATGTGGGGAAATGTTTATGACCATTTCTCTTGCGTCTATGAGTGGGAAAACAGCGACATCAAGGTATTTAATCACTGCCGCCAAATGGCGGGATGCTTCAATGAAACGGAAGATCATATTATCGGTTCCAATGGTACTGCGGAAATTTTACGAGGGCTCATCAATAACGAAAATGGACGAGAGCGTGTGCGTACGCCCAGCGGGCTGCCGGGGATGTACGACGCCGAACATATCGAATTGTTTAAGAGTATTCGCAGCGGTGTTCCAATAAACAATGGTGAATACATGACCTACAGCACTCTGATGGCGCTGATGGGTCGCGATGCCTGCTATACAGGTAAAAAGATTACCATCGATACTTACCTGGATGACGAAACTGTACTGGGCCCTGAGTCGTACGACTGGTTCGATTATGAGCCAGACCCAGTCGCCAAGCCGGGAAGCCAATTCTAGATTTTTTCTTTTTTGTCATTTGAAAATTAATAGCATAGGCCGAACATCTGTGGAAGGAATCTATTACAGTGATTATTTGCAACTTGATCGCGTGGTGAATGCCCAGTCCCCCGAAAGCGACAGGTTGGGATCTCCCGCTCATGACGAAATGCTGTTCATCATCACTCATCAGGCCTACGAGTTGTGGTTTAAGCAGATCATTCACGAACTCAAATCGATTGTTGAGATTTTCGGGCAGGATGCAGTAGAAGAGCGAAGTATGGGCTTGGTGCTGCATCGATTGGCCCGAGTCAAACAGATTTTCAGCTTGCTGGTTGATCAAGTTGATATTATCGAAACCATGACACCTCTGGATTTTATGGACTTTCGAAACTTGCTCGTCCCTGCTTCGGGATTTCAGAGTCTGCAGTTCAAGCAAGTCGAAATTCTGTTGGGGGTCAAACAGCAGCAACGAATCCCGGCGGATCGCGAATTTTTTTACTCCCGCCTCAAACAGGAAGATAGAAATTCGCTGAAGACCGCTGAATCGGCACCCAATTTGTTTGAATTGACGGACGCTTGGTTGGCCCGAATTCCCTTCATGAGGTTCGCTAATTTTGACTTTTGGGTCGAGTATAAAATGGCCGTCGATCGGATGTTAGCTTCCGATCGTGAAATCATCAAAAACAATCCCACATTAACGGAACGTGAGATTCAATTCCAATTGAACGATTTGGCCGGAACCGAGCTGCGATTCGAATCGTTATTGGACAAAGAAAAATATCAGGTATTGCGAGAGAAGGGGGAAGTTCGTTTTTCTCATCAAGCGTACCTGGCCGCATTGTTTATTCATTTGTATCGGGATGAACCGATACTTTACACATCGTTTCGCTACCTGACTTTGATGTTGGATATCGCTCAATTGTTGCACGGCTGGCGACAACGGCATGTAACCATGGTACAACGGATGCTGGGCAAAAAAATCGGCACCGGTGGATCATCAGGGCATGAATATTTAAAAGCGACCGCCGAGCGAAATCAGGTCTTTACCGACTTGACCAACATAGCCACATTTTTGATTCCTAAAAAAGATCGACCCGAATTGCCCCCTCAGCTGACCCGAGCGTTAGGATTCTTTTTGAGCGGCAATGCCTGGAATTCGGATATCTAAGTGATCGGCAATAGAAAATTCCGCTCATAGAGGAGCCGCGTCTTTCCAAGACGCGTAACTTAATGTTAGACTTTTACCAACCGTTCCAGCAAAAATTAAAAACCTTGAAAAAAATTGGCGTTTCTTCAATCAAGCTTGTTGCTGTTTGATATCAATCTCGCCTAAAATGAGACCGACGGTCAAAGCTGATTTTGATTGCAAACGACAACATTTGGCCAACCAGCATACATGACTCAAACTATGAACGAACCAATTTCCTCGCCACAACTGTCTACCGATGAAACCAAAGCACTTGAAAAACTCAGTCAGGCCTACCAGAGCATTCGTCAGCAACTGGGAAAAGTAATCGTGGGTCAAAATGATGTGGTCGAGCAATTGATGATCGCCATTTTCGCCAAAGGACACTGCTTGTTGGAAGGGGTGCCTGGTTTGGCAAAAACGCTGATGGTCAGTACCTTGGCTCGCACCTTACATCTAGATTTTAATCGCATTCAATTTACGCCCGATTTAATGCCCAGCGACATTGTTGGTACGGAGGTCATTCAGGAAGATAAGTCGACCGGCACGCGGCAGTTCAAGTTTCTCAAGGGGCCAATTTTCGCCAATATTATTCTGGCCGACGAAATCAATCGTACCCCGCCTAAGACGCAGTCCGCATTGCTGGAGGCGATGCAGGAAAAACAAGTTACCATCGGTGGGCAAAGGAATGTGTTGCCCAACCCGTTTTTTGTGCTTGCCACACAAAATCCAATCGAACAGGAGGGAACTTATACGCTTCCTGAGGCTCAACAAGATCGATTTATGTTTAAAATCTTCGTCAAATACCCCAGCTACGATGAAGAATTTCAAATCGCCGCCACTACGACCGCGGATCTGGATGCTCAAGTCGACGCGATTTTAGACGCTCAGGAAATCATTCGCCTGCAACAGCTGGTTCGCCGAGTGCCCGTTTCATCTCATGTGATCCATTATGCTTTGCGATTCGTGCGGTCAACTCGGGTGACCGAGGGAGACTGCCCCGAGTTCGTGAAGGATTCGATCAGTTGGGGTGCCGGGCCCCGGGGTGTCCAAAATTTATTGTTGGGAGCCAAGGCGCGAGCGGTACTTGAGGGACGTACTTACACGATCACTGATGACGTCAAAGCAGTTGCTCGACCGGTCTTGCGCCATCGAGTAATCACCAACTTCAATGCGGAATCGGCAGGCGTCACTTCCGATGATGTGATCAATCAGTTGCTTGACGAACTTCCAGAACGGCGTTCGGGAGATGACTTGGCTCCGGAATTAGCCAAGGCGTTTGGCTAATTCAAGTTAAGCAAAATCAAGATAAGCCATGATTAGTAAATTTAAGCTAAGTTAAGCTATGTTAAGTTCTATAGGGAGCCGGTAGATAACAATTTTCCCTTCCAATCGTCGCTGAGTATTTCCAAGATTCGTTGTTTCATGTTAATGTTAATTTTTTCTGCCGCTCGCCTTACAACGTTTTGTCGCCATTCAATATACGGGCAGTCATTGAAGCAGATTCTTTGAAACGTTCGCTATTTGTTGGCGATGCGAAAACTTACATTCCATTCCGATTTTCCACAATTCATGTTGTAATTTCCCGATATTGGGTCGTCGATGTCCACTGCTCCCCCCTCGATAAAATATTTAGAACCAAAGACTCTGGAAAGGATCAAGCGGTTGGACGTTCGTGCTCGGTTGGTTGTCGAGGGGTTTATCACGGGCCAACATCGCAGTCCCTACAATGGATTCGCGATCGAATTCGCAACTCATCGGGAATATTCACCGGGGGATGATTTGCGCCACATTGATTGGAAAGTGTGGTCTAAAACCGATCGATTATACATCAAAGAGTACGAAGAAGAGACCAATGTAAAGTGCCATTTTCTGGTGGACTGCAGTAAATCAATGGGATACGGGAACCCTGGCGAGTGGAGCAAGTTTGATTATGCGGCTACCGCAGCGGCCAGTCTGGGGTTTATGATGCAGCAGCAACAAGATGCCGTCGGCTTGGTGCTGTTCAGCAATCAAATTGATAAAGCGTTAAAGGCCAGTTCGCATCCATCCCACATGAAATTGATGTTTCATGAACTGGAACAAGCAACTCCCAGCAGCGAGACTGACATTGCCGATCCATTCTTGACGTTAGCTTCTTCCATTCGGCAGCGGGGCATGATTGCGCTGTTTTCGGATCTATTTGTTGATCTGGATCAGCTGGCCACCGCCATGAATCAATTTCGACTGAGGCGGCATGAAGTAATCGTGTTCCATGTAATGCACCATGATGAATTGGAGTTTCCCTTCCAAGACAACACACTATTTAAGGGTATGGAGGTCCAAGCTGAATTGCATGCCGAACCGCGAGCGCTGCGGAAATCGTACTTGGAGGCCGTTTCTCAATACCAGGCCAAGGTTAAAAAAATCTGTGCTAAGGCGGGGATTGATTATGTCCTGCTGGACACCTCAAAATCACTGGGTGCGGTATTGTCTGGGTATTTGAACTACCGTAAAAAGTCGCGACGAAAAATTTAATTGGCAACAACTAATGGTCTGAAAGCTCATGCGGCCCATTTCAATCAATTGACAGAAAAGTTAAATCCGATCTATGTTTTCCTGGTTCCTCAATCCCTGGATGTTGCTAGGTGGTTTGGCCATTGCGTCACCCATCCTGATTCATCTGTTGAACAAACGAAAATTCAAAATTGTCCAGTGGGCAGCAATGGATTTTCTGTTCGAGGCGGACAAGAAAAATCGCCGCCGGGTCGAGTTAGAAAACTTTATCCTGTTGGCATTGCGATGTTTGGCAATGTTGTTGTTGGCCTTTTTGTTGTCTCGGCCTTTTCTCCCCTCCGCACTCACTCAACTGGCTCAACAAACCGAAAAATATCAGCGTGTTATTGTTATCGATGACTCTTTGAGTCAACGCGTGCTCAGCTCCCAAGTGCCAGCAATAGAAGTAGCAAAGCAAAATGTCAATGAATTGCTGGGGCAATTGGCCAATGCGGAACAAGCAGAAAACTGGGTTACCGTCTTTTTGACCAGTCGTCCCGAACAACCGCTTTTGGCAAATGAGCCGTTGACTACCAATTCTCAAGCGAATCTGGTTGAGGTCATCAATGATATTAAAGTCAGCGATGGCGTTGCCGATTACGAATCGGTGCTGAGTGAACTCAATCGGTATTTAATGGGCCAGCGAGATCGTTCGGGACAAGTCATCTATTTCTACTC
>JBGTHU010000691.1:0-5063 GCA_041745975.1 Mariniblastus sp. | reverse complement strand
TGTCGATTGTCATGTCTGAAAATTACGGGTTAGGACGAAACTTTGGGCCATCAAAAGCAACTGATTGCGTACTGAGGTGAAGACCGTAGATTCAATTTTTTTGGCTGAACGGGGACCCGTTAAGGAAAAACACCTCGGCGTCCCTGACTTTTAATGTTGTCATTGTCGGTTGAAGGGGCAACCTCTTTGGTGATCAAGCGTAGGCCCCCTCGACTATGATTCTGTTCCGAGAGGGACTGACCCCGTCGAGAACAAAGCGACAAGTTGCAGATTTTAAGCCAAATAAATCGTTTTGGCAAGGCTTGATTCGTCAGAATTAACTGGTTTTCTGCAGTCTTTCCGGTACGTTTTCTACCTTGATCCTCTGCCAAAAGGATTAAGGGGGCTAAATTTCGATCAACCGGTTATCGATTAAGCGAGTTTTTCCCACGTAGGCGGCCAACAAAGCCACCACGCTGGAATCGATATGATCGGGGGTTTCCAAGTTGTCTGGATTGGCAATTACGGCGTAATCTACCTGATCTACGCCCCCGTCGATCAACATTTGTCGCATGTCAACGATCAATTCAAAACTGTCGCGGCATCCGTCGCGGATTTGGCAGTCGGCATATTCAAGTGTATGGTGCAGAACCAAGGCGATTTTTCGCTGCTCGGGCGATAAATAGGCATTGCGAGAGCTCATCGCCAATCCGTCCGGTTCGCGCACTATCGGACAGACCACGATTTCAACCGGCGAATTCAGATCCCGCAGCATATGACGTACTACCAGTTGTTGCTGGTAGTCTTTCTGGCCAAAAAAAGCGCAGTCTGCTTGAGACAGGTTCAGCAATTTCAGCACCACAGTCGCGACCCCGGCAAAATGCGTGGGTCTTTTTTCCCCCTCCAGGGTTTTGGCGATTTGAGGAGGGGTGATGCCTGTTGAAAAACCGACTGGATAGATTTCATTCACTGGAGGAGCGAAAACGGTCACCGGACCGACGCCCGCCAATTTTTCTAGATCTTGCTCCAAATTATGCGGGTATTTATCCAAATCCTCCTGGATGCCAAACTGGGTTGGATTCAAGAAAATAGTGACCAAAGTTACGTCCGTTTTCGCCAACGACGCTTTCACCAAACTCAAATGCCCTTCATGAAGTGCCCCCATCGTCGGTACGACTCCGATCGTTTTTGCAGAGGATCGGTTTTTCTTTACCCACGCTTTCATTTCAGTTACATGACGGATTAGATTCACGTCTGTGGGCCCGGATTCGAAGTCAGCCATTGGAAAAACTGTGTCTGCCATAGATTGTGTCGGCGATATAATTACGGTTATCAGGATAGGGTATCTTGGGTAATTCGTGTAGTGCAAGAAGTCACCCGGGATCGGTCGAGTATCGATAAAGAAAAAATATTGTTAGACTTTAACTTATGAGTAAGACACTGTCACCAGGCGATACCGCCAAATTCGAAAAAATCGATACCGCTGTGATTCGGGCTGATTTTCCAATATTGCAGCAAACGATTCATCGCAATCGCAATTTGATCTATTTGGACAACGCAGCATCCACTCAGCATCCTTTACCGGTAATCGAGTCGATGAACCGTTGCTATCGGGAGACATACGCCAATGTTCATCGCGGAATCCATTGGCTCAGCGAGCAATCGTCCGCTCAATTCGAGCAGGCTCGAGAACGCATTCGACGGTTACTGAACGCGGCCCACAGCGAGGAGATTATTTTTACATCGGGGACGACGGCCAGTATTAATTTGGTGGCCCGAAGCTGGGGTGGATTCCAACTGCAACCCGATGACGAGATCCTACTGAGCTTGGCCGAACATCACTCCAACATCGTTCCCTGGCAGCAAGTGGCTCAGCAAACCGGAGCTCGAATCCAGTTCGTGGGGTTGACGCCGGAGGGTGAGTTCGACGGGCAGGATTTCGAAGCCAAACTTAACTCGCGAACTCGAATCGTGGCCGTGACCGCAATTTCAAATGTACTTGGCTGCCGCTATCCCGTGAAACAGATCGCAGCGATGGCCAAGGCCATGGGTGCGGTTTGCCTGATCGATGCGGCCCAACATGTTCCTCACGAATCGACTGATGTGCAATTTTGGGGGGCTGATTTTGTCACCTTCAGCGGACATAAGATGTTAGGGCCCTCTGGCATCGGCGTCTTGTACGGCCGCCGTGAACTGCTGAATTCGATGCCCGCTTTCATGGGAGGCGGAGGCATGATCAATCGGGTCACCGTGGATGGATATACCGAAGGGGAATTGCCAGCTAAATTCGAAGCCGGTACGCCACCGATTGTTGAAGCGATTGGTTTAGCAGCTGCCGTCGAATACTTGGAAAAACTTGATTGGGAGGCAATCGCCGCTCACGAACATGAATTGGTGACTGCGGCTTGGGAGGGAGCCAACCAAATTTCAGGAGTTCGAATCTTAGGGCCACCTTCCGACCGTCGTTCCGGAATGATTAGTTTCTCGGTCGATGGAGTATCGGCACAAGACATCGCCGTGTTGCTCGATCGAAAAGGTATTGCCATCCGCGCTGGTCATCACTGTGCCATGCCACTGCATGATGCTTTGAATGTTCGAGCCAGCTGCCGAGCAAGTTTTTACTTGTACAATACTCTCGAAGAGATCGAGACGTTCGTCAATGAACTGGCCACCGTTGTCAAACGACTGCGATAATTCAAGTAGGCCAAAGTTTGTGTGGTATTGTCGCCGTAACCATTCGAGGATATTCGATGCCTCAGAAAATCGGCGATATTTGAAGCAAGTTCGAAGCTCCGGCTCGTGAACGGTTACTTGCTGTTTAATTTCAGCATGCAACCCATAAAAATTCCGACCGAGGGGATGCATAACATCAAACAGGAAATCGAAAAATCGATGCGTTGATCGGCCAATCTTTGACTCAATCCACTTAATTGGGACAAAAAACTTTGGTAGTTTGCGTCATTGACCAAAAACGTCAATTGGCGAATTTGTTTTTGCAAGTGAAAATCGTGTACTGCCCATACCGTGAGTGCCAAAAATAAGGTCATGATACAGAAGGCTGCCAGCCAGCCATCGATCCAGCTCGTCTTAATCTCACGATGAAATAATTGACCTAAGGTTACTCCGTATCGCATGATACCCAAGCCAAACCCTGCCGCCGCGAGCAATAAAAAAGTGATCCAGCTACCAAAAAAAAACATTTTTTGGAATGGGACAAATTGCAAGTCGATCAGTTGCGTAGCGGGAACGTCGAGTTCGGCTGATTTCAATAATTTGAAGGCGGCTGCCAATGGTTGATAGACGGGACTAGAGAATTCCATCAAGTTCGCACAAATCAAAAAACCAAAAAAACAAATTGCAGCTGACGACGTCAAAAAACCAACAATCAGCGAGAACGACGATTTGCTAGGCTGGACCTCGAACGGCTGACCAACAGCCCCGTGAACGGAACCCGTCTCACCGCCTCGAATCCCCCCGCTACCGTCCACTCTATCTCCCGCATTGCCTGCCCCTCGACTGCCTCGATTGCCTCGACTGCCTCGATTGCCGACCACCGGCGAAAGGACTTCGTCTACTGGTTGGCTGGCCAGCACTTGATCCAAGTCATCGTATTCGAACGAAAACGACAAGCGATCAGTAGTTTCCACCTGCTCTGGCTGAACGGATTGCAAATCGCTGGTGGTTTTTCCCGTCGATCCAAGGGTCGCCGCATCATCATTGTGGGTAGAGAGGCTGGCCAAACGAAAAACCTGACCACATTTGCATTTAACTTTCTTACCAGCAAATTCTGGCTTGAGTCCGCCGTAACGAGAGCCGCATTGCGGGCAAACGGAATCGATTTTTTTACTTGTCATTATGCCTGCGTATCATTTAGTAGCGGCAGGGCGCGATCCCTGCGGTCTTTCGCCTCATGACAATTCCTGAAATTGTCTTCCCTTTTGCTTTCTCCAAAGACCCTAATCGTCCTCCCAATCACCCGTTTCATTGTTCGAGGTCACCTCATTGAACAGAGATAAAAAGAACTTGCCAAACATCGTTGCAGCAACTGCAAAAAACAAAATAATCTGCCAGCCGTTCCCTCGCCTTCCTGACATCACCAAACTGTAACCGGTCAAGATGATCGCCGTGATGATGATCACTTGCACGACATGCCCCATCGTCAACTGAGGTTCGCCCAAGATCGACTCCTTCAATCCTTCCGCAGTCGTCATTAGGGAGGGAGGCTCTTCGTCAATCGCGGACGGGTCGTCGATTGCGGAAGGGTGAGGCTGTGCGATGGCCACATCATCGGGCACATCACCGGGCACATCACCGGGCGTAAGACTTGATGGCGCATCACGGCCAACCGATTCCATGTTTTCCGACTCCTGACGGATGGAAGGTTCCGAATAGAACAGATGGGACACGAACAGATGGGACAAATGAGGCAGGTGGAACAAATGGTGCGGGTGGCCTTGAAGTCTGCCAGGATGAAATTCGGGTACCGGTTTACGCGAATTAGTCGAATTAATCGAATGAGTCGAATGAGTCGAATGAGTCGAATGAGTCGAATGGGTCGAATGGGTCGAATGGGTCGAATGGGTCGAATGGGTCGAATGGGTCGAATGGGTCGAATGGGTCGAATGGGTTGGGGATTCAAAACGGGATGGTAAGAGGGCGGCTGACTCCTCGATCCATCCGGCAAATGACAAGACAACGCAAATCGAACCGCCGCATGCCAAGCCAACAATCCGTCGGGATGTCATTCGGTGCATTAATAAGTGCATCATCGAGTTCATTATCAAATTCATTGCGGTTAGCCTTCATCGGGATCCACCGCCGAATAAAAACAGCGGTGAATAAGCCCGTAATATAACATAAATCGCCCTTTGTTGGAGATTAATCATTTTCTTGGTAATTCGTGAAAAACCGTCAGGTCTTGGTAAAATTCAAAGACGGCGGGCGTTGAATCCTTTTCTTTGGCTGATTCATCGTCTCTGTTAGTCTCTGTTTGGAAGGGTAAGCCCCAATCAGGATGTTTTTGACTTCGTTCTTTTTATTTATCGTGTAATCGATCGTCCTGGCTTACCTAAGCCGTGGATGGT